>JANTFJ010000207.1 GCA_024763495.1 Desulfobulbaceae bacterium
CTTACCTCCGGCTAAAGACATGCCGGAATGACGAGCGAGTTTTATTGGTGATGTTATATGACTTCAAATACTTATCTCAAGTCAGAAAGTTGAGTAAAACAATTTGTGACAGCGAACAATAAAGTACATGCAGGCGGCGGCAATCCCATAACCGTAAGGGATTCAGGGACGCCGCCATGTACGCGCTTACCAATTTGTCGTGCAGGTTGTCCCCTGAATCCGGAGTTGCCAAAATATGACCCTCGTATCTAATATCCCCTCCGGCCCGCTGGCGGAAAAATGGGATAACCACCGTTTTCAGACCAGGCTGGTTAATCCGGCCAATAAACGAAAATTCACTATTATTGTCGTGGGCAGCGGCCTGGCCGGGGCCTCAGCCTCAGCCACCCTGGCGGAACTGGGCTATAATATCAAGACTTTTACCATTCACGACTCGCCCCGCCGGGCCCACAGCATCGCGGCCCAGGGCGGCATAAACGCGGCCAAGAATTATCCTAACGATGGTGACTCTGTATTTCGTCTTTTTTACGATACCATCAAGGGTGGTGATTTCCGTTCCCGCGAGGCCAATGTTTACCGCCTGGCCCAGATCAGCAACAATATAATAGATCAATGCGTGGCCCAGGGAATTCCCTTTGCCCGGGAATACGGCGGCAGCCTGGCTAATCGGTCATTCGGCGGCGCCCAGGTATCACGCACTTTTTATGCCAGGGGCCAGACCGGTCAGCAGTTACTGCTCGGGGCTTACAGCGCCCTGATGCGCCAGGTCAAACTGAAAAAAGTGGTAATCTTTCCCCGCCAGGAGATGCTTGAGCTGCTGGTCATTGGCGGCAAGGCCAGGGGCATTGTCTGCCGTGATATGTTAAATGGACGGATAACCTCCCACATGGCAGACGCGGTTGTGCTGGCCACCGGCGGCTACGGCAATGTCTATTATCTCTCAACCAATGCCATGAATTCCAATGTGACCGCGGCCTGGCGGGCCTGCCGCCAGGGGGCCTTTTTTGCTAATCCCTGTTTTGTCCAGATCCATCCGACCTGTATTCCCATGCATGGCGATTATCAGTCAAAATTGACCCTGATGAGTGAAAGCCTGCGTAACGATGGCCGGGTCTGGGTGCCGAAAAAGGCTGGAGACCACAGGAAGCCCCAGGATATTCCTGAAGCTGAACGGGATTATTACCTGGAAAATAAATATCCCAGCTTCGGCAACCTGGTACCTCGTGATGTGGCCTCGCGCAATGCCAAGGAGCAATGCGACCAGGGAAAAGGGGTCGGTGAAACCGGGCTGGCCGTTTATCTTGATTTTGCCGAAGCCATTGCCCGGGACGGGGTGGAGGCAATTATCAAGAAGTACGGCAACCTTTTCCAGATGTATGAAAAAATTACGGCCGCTGATCCTCTCCGGGAACCGATGACCATCTACCCGGCTGTCCATTATACCATGGGCGGGCTCTGGGTTGATTACAACCTGATGAGTACCATCCCCGGCCTTTTTGTCCTGGGTGAGGCCAATTTTTCGGATCACGGGGCTAACCGCCTGGGGGCCAGCGCCCTGATGCAGGGACTGGCGGACGGTTATTTTGTTCTGCCTGCCACCATCTCCGGTTACCTGGCCGGCACAGAACTTGATAAGGTCAGCCAGGATCACCGGATATGCCGCCAGGGGGAAAAGGCGGCAAAAAGAAAAATTAATAAATTATTAAACTGTAACGGTAAACGGACAGTGGATTCTTTTCATAAAGAATTAGGCCGCCTGCTCTGGGATTACTGCGGCATGGCCCGCAACCGGGCCGGCCTGGAAAAGGCCCTGACCAGAATTCCGCAGATCAGGGAAGAATTCCGGCATAATGTTCTGGTTCCCGGCAGTAATGAGTCCCTGAGTCAATCACTGGAAAAAGCCGGACGGGTAGAGGATTTTCTCGAATTTGCCGAGTTAATGGTTATCGATGCCCTGCACCGGGAGGAATCATGCGGCTGTCATCTCCGGGAGGAAAGCCAGACTCCGGAAAACGAGGCAAAACGTGATGATGAAAATTTTACCTATGTGGCGGCCTGGGAATATGGCGGAGCTGGTAAGCACCCAAAACTTCACAAGGAACAACTAAATTTTGAAAATGTAGAGTTGAGCCGGAGAAGCTACAAATAAGCCGGAAGCCAGAGGACAGAGGGCTGAAGATAGGAAAATGAGTCGAAAAAAAATAAATTTAACCTTGAAGATATGGCGGCAGTCCGGCCCGCAGGCCTCAGGGCGTCTGGTTACCTACCACCTCAATTCAATCTCGACAGATATGTCTTTTCTGGAAATGCTGGATGTGCTGAACGAACAGCTTACCATGACCGGTGAAGAGCCGGTGGCCTTTGACAATGACTGCCGGGAGGGAATCTGCGGTATGTGCGGGGCCGTGGTCAACGGCCAGGCCCATGGCCCGGAAAAGGAAACCACCCTCTGCCAGCTCCACATGCGTCATTTTAATGACGGCGACACCCTGATTGTTGAACCTTTCCGAGCCCGGGCCTTTCCCCTGTTGAAAGATCTGATTGTTGATCGTTCCGCCCTGGATACGATTATTCAGGCAGGAGGCTATGTCTCGGTAAATACCGGCGGCGCTCCTGACGCCAATAGCATCTCCATTGCCCAGGAAACAGCGGAACAGGCCATGGACGCGGCCGCCTGTATCGGCTGCGGAGCCTGCGTTGCCGCCTGTCCTAATGGTTCTGCCATGCTCTTTACCAGTGCCAAGGTCTCGCAACTTGCTCTCTTGCCCCAGGGCCGACCGGAACGAAAAAGCCGAGCCCTTAATATGGTGACGGCAATGGATCAGGCAGGATTCGGTAACTGCGGCAATGAACGGGAGTGTGAGGCGGTCTGCCCCAAGGGCATATCCATCAGAAATATTGCCCGGCTGAATCGGGAATTTTTCAAGGGTATATTTTTTAATAGAGTTTAGGGTTCGCTCAGAGTCTACACTTACCTCTTTCCGCCGTCAGCCCGGCTTTCGTATGACTAATACGCTGCGCCCTTTCAAGGAACATTCACTGTCTAAATATTTTCGATTCCAGAAAATTAAATTCTCTGCCTGGTTGAACCATTAAGTATTTAATAAAAAATCACAGAACCATGATAATCTTTGTTAAATTATATTTTTATATTTAATTTTTAATAGGTTACATGAAATTGTGATTAGCAGATAAAATGGTTTAGAGAAAACTGGCTATCTTGATTATATATATTATATATATTATATACAATTTATATAATTACTATATTAAAAATATATAATTATAGTTAAAAAATATTTGCAATATTTTTGCTCTATGAAAACAAAAAATATTGCAATATTAAGCTTGACAGGTATAACTAATTGTTAATGAAGTAACTTTACAGTCTAATACAGTATAAAGCTCTCAGCAACACCAGTAGCATGATTTTGTAACCTGTTGAAATTATTTGTTTTAGCCAACGAACCTAAGTATAAATCCAAAAAAACTGTAATTGCGTAAAATCAATAAGTTACGGAGAACTTTAGATACTTAAGGTAGTACTTGTTTGAATAAAATTATTTGAATTCAAGTTTTAACAGAAGATATTTGGGCTGGTAATTAGCCAGATTGGAGATAAACAAGTTAGGGGTCAAAAAATATGGCACATATAATTGAAACAATTTACAGAACATCAATTGTAGATACGATAGTCGTTTTGGAACAAACGCATCAATTAATAGTAGATTGTGCTGTCTCTTCACAGAAAAAGATAAGCAATGAAACTATTTCATGGGGTATCAACACTAAAAGACTCGAAGTTTCTCTTCCTTATGGTGAATTACAAATTGGAAAATCAAATGAAAAATTTGTCGAAATAATCAATATACTTGCGACAACAGAACGAACCATCTCTGCTCTTAAATGGCTTGCGCAGAATTTCCCCAGGGCTATAGTTCAAGAATGCCACCCATCGACAAGTGATAACCCTGACGGTAATGATATCGTATTAATTGACCATCAAGATAATATACTTGCACGGTGCGAAGTTTGTGATGTTGCTTCATCGAATGCCAGTCAAAATAAAAAAGAAACAAAAGATTTGAAAAATCTAGGGTGCGAAAACTCAACACCAAATGATCTGGTTAGGAGATTCATTGCTACTTCGAAAGAATTTGCTCTAGCATTATCATCACCTAAAAGAAAATGGGACAACAAACATTACAAATATATTACTCATTTAACAAAAGACATAGACCAAACAATATTGCTTGAAATTGTCAGCAGGTAAAAGTCTCCGAGATATCACATTATGCCACAAGAACATCGAGCTTATAGTTCAAAATGGATGCCTGATCTAGAAATCATATCAGATGAAAACTGGACTTCGATATCAACTCTCCAATCAATCTTAGAAGAACTTGAGCATAGAAATAGTAATCGCGCAAGATTGCTAAAACTTAGAATCACTGAAAGATTAAACACATTATCGTCTCACCAAGAAAATAACACCTCAAACAATGAATCTAATACTGAATCAATTAACATTCGCATTCTCACCTGCCTTTCCTGTAACAAAAAAATCAGAGTTACATTTCCTTTTGGTGGCAACCAATTAAAATGCCCATCATGCTCTATTGTTATGAATGTAATAGAGGATGAAAATGGTCACATTTACATTACTGAACAAGCAAAATCATCAGAACAATCATTTGACACTCGCAAACTAACAACTGAAATTTGTTTTCAGATTTTAGGTGTTCAAAAAAATTCATCGCCAAGAGAAATCAAAACGGCCTATCGAAATAAAATAAAAGAATACCATCCAGACAAAGTCTCTCAACTAGGGTCACGATTGCAAGAAGTAGCCGAGGAAGAATCAAAACAAATTAATGCCGTTTATGAGTTTCTAAAAAATAATGGCATGGCATAATGAACTCTGAACAAGTACAAGAAATCAATCTGATTGCCCCCCCATTGCCCTATACAATGGGCAATGGGGGTGATCTCATTAAACATGGACTTCTAGCTGAATTTGCAACATGGCAATGTAAATCATTAAAGAGAAAACTAACATTTTATGATCCTTTTGGTGGACGTCCATGGCAACAACCTATACATAAAGAAGTTTCAAACAGAATTAAAAAACTTGCGGAATGCCCACTAAAACAAATATTACAGCAAGAAAATAATAAATATATTGGCAGTGGGCATATTGTAAAAAAAATCTCTGCAATGCACGGCAATACAATAAAAACATTTTCTTCAGATAGAGAATCAAGCGCAAGACATGATCTCAAAATCACAGGACTTCCTCTCATTG
>JANTFJ010000208.1 GCA_024763495.1 Desulfobulbaceae bacterium
CGAATAGCAGCGCTATTTAAAGAAAATTAGCGGAAAAATGGGCCAATTTATCCGATTTTGCAGTAGGTTCGCTATTCTCGGACAGCCTCCTAGTGTCTATTCAGAAACAGGTCATTTTGTTCGAGATCAAGGAGCATAGAAAAATTAAAAGCGCAGCATATGAGGCATATGTGAGCATTTTAATTTTTCGTAGCGACGCTGAAATCGGGCAGATAAGCGCAGACTTCGAAAAGGTCATTTATGGACAGACACTAACCGGGTAGACAGAAAACTAATATCAGGCTTAGAATAAGTGCCATGCGGTAGATATAGATAGCAAACAAAAAAAACCTTCTACTACCTTAATTTCAAAAAAATCATCAGGGCTCATTCAAAAATAAATCAAATGATAGAGGTTCAGGAGTAAGGCACTGAAACATAAATAGAGTTATTAAAATGTCAAAAAAACTTAAGCTTACCGCCAGTCAAGAAGATTATCTGGAAGTTATTGCCCATCTGGTTGCTGAAAAAAAAGTCGCCAGGGCCAAAGAAATTGCCGCAAAACTCAAAGTAAGCCGTTCTTCTGTTACCGAGGCCTGTCGGTCACTGTCAAAAAAAGGACTTATTCATTATGAACCTTATGAGGTAATAACCCTTACTGACAAAGGAAGTGAATTTGCCGACGACATTATCTACAGGCATCAGTCCTTAAAGGAATTCTTTATAAAAATTCTGGCTGTGGATGAAAAACTGGCCGACTCCGGAGCCTGTAAAATTGAACATACCGCACCCCAGGAAATCATTGATCGCTTAATTCAGTTTGTCAGGTTTGTTGAACTCTGTCCCCGAGGAGGGACTGAATGGATAAAAAGTTTTGATGAATATTACAGGAAAGGCTTTACCAAAAAAAATTGCCAGGACTGCATTTCGCTGTGCCTTAATAAATAAACCAGTTTTAGTAACTACTGACGAGGTAAGTGCCGGGACATTGCCCCCCTGATTGTAACTGCTTACAGGTTACCATAGATTTTCGTCGACAGTCCGGTGCCGCGTATATGTCATACGTAAGCCGGGCTGGACGCGGAAATATGCCGTGCCCGGTGAGCAGTTACCAGTTTCATTTTAAAACCCTAGGAGGCTGTCCGAGAATAGAAGCCGTAGCGAGAAATTGGAGAATTGAGACCATTTTTTCGGTCATTTTCTGCGAATAGCAGCGCTATTTAAAGAAAATTAACGGAAAAATGGGCCAATTTATCCGATTTTGCAGTAGGTTAGCTATTCTCGGACATCCTCCTGGTAATCATTGCGGCCGGACTTACGTAATTTTAAACTATAAACGTAACTATTCAGCAAATGGCAAAAAGCTGCCCAAACCATTGTGCTGTAACTGTTCAGAGGTAAGCGAACGAAGTGAGACTCCGTGTGCTTTAGCTGTGCTTTGATCCGGCTGGCGCAGTATACTTGTGCTATGCAAGACAGCAGATCCTGCGCAGATGAAGTGCAGCTGAATAGTTACCTGTAAACAAACAACACCTTACAGCGCCATATAGGAGAAAAAGGAATGGAAGGTCAAATACAGGCAGGATGGTACATTCATCCGAATAAGGGATTAATTAAAATCTTGAAAAAGGAATCAAACTGGTACTATCAATGCTTCAACAGAAAAGGGACAAAATCCCTGTCCAAGGAACGTTCCCTGGATCAATGGACATGGGCGCTCAGTGAACCCAGGGATTAAATCCAGGGCAGGCAACAGGTAGAGGCTGAATGATATTATTTATGTAAACGTTCACCAGTTCCTCATGGGTAGGTCACGCTTACCTCTTTAATAGCATCAGGTTGCCGCGCAGACATAAATGAGCGTAACTACTAACGCGGTAAGTGCCACAACTTCGCTAACCACAGTAATTGTAGTGGGTTACAGGGTGCCGGAGGTTTTTGTAATCAGGGGTCGGCGCAGCGTATCAGTCATACGCCGGACTGATCGCGGACAGGTAAGCGAACCTGCGAGACTCCGGATCCGGTACCCTGTGAGCAGTTCACCTGTCAGTTAAGTTTGGCAAGAGCCTTTTTCAGCCTTGTCATTCCTTCCTTAATACTGTCCATTGAAGCGGCAAAGGAAAAACGGACAAATTCATCAGAGCCAAAAGCCGCACCCGGCACTGTGGCCATAAAACTCTCTTCCAGCAGATAAGCGCTCATATCAACTGAGCCATTAATTATACTGTCCTGAAAAGATTTACCATAATAAGCAGACATGTTAGGAAATACATAAAAGGCACCGTCCGGCACTACGCAGGTGATATTTTCAATTCCACGCAGTTCACTGATTATAAAATCACGACGGGGTAAAAATGATTCTTTCATTTTCAGCGGAAAATCCTGGGAACCGCTGACAGCGGCCAAGGCAGCTTTCTGGGAGATTGAGGAAGCATTTGAAGTACTCTGGCTCTGGATTTTATTCATTGAGGCGATAATATGCTGCGGCCCCAGGGTATAGCCGATTCGCCAGCCGGTCATGGCAAATGACTTTGATACCCCGTTTAAGATAAGAAGCTGCTCCTTTATCCGGGGTTCAACATTAAGAATATGGGGGGCAGGCTCGTCAGTATAAACAATAGTATCATAAATATCATCGGAGATAACAACCCAGCCCTTTTCCAGGGCCATTGCCGCTACAGCAACCAGGGCATCTTCAGAAAAGATGGCGCCGGTAGGATTTGATGGACTGTTCAGGATTATGCCCCTGGTCTTGTCGGTGACATAACGATTCAAAATTTCGGCGGAAAGATCAAACTTGTTCTCTTCCGGCAGCTCAACCAGAACAGGAGTTGCGCCGGCCAACAGAACGATAGGGGGATAAGATACCCAGTAGGGGGTTGGGATCAAGACCTCATCACCAGGACCGAACAGGGCCTGGGCCATATTATAAAGACCATGTTTGCCGCCGCAGCTCACCTGAATCTGATCAATGTTGTATTCCCAGCCCTTATCCTCCTGAAACCGTTTAGCAATGGCTTCACGTAATTCAGGAATTCCCGGCACTGCGGTATAGCGGGTAAATCCCTCGTCAATAGCCGCTTTTCCGGCATCACAGACATGGGGAGGGGTATCAAAATCAGGCTCCCCTACACTGAAATTCAAAATATCGGCCCCAGCCGCCTTCATGGCCTTTGCTTTAGCGTTAACAGCCAGGGTTGGCGATGGTTTAATCTGTTGCATTCTTTCTGCCAGCTTAATTACTTGTGAGTCCATTGTTATATTCCATTTTTTCCAGGGATTGAATTATAAAATATTTCCTCTAAAAAAAGACCATGAGCCGGGGCGGTCGGCCCGGCCGCCGCTCGATTTTTCGCAGCTACAATATCGCGAAAATCATCTATCGTCAACCGGCATTGCCCAACTTCCAGCAATGTTCCGACAATATTTCTCACCATGTGCCGTAAAAAACCGTCACCACAGATGGTAAAGCGCCACTTATTAACACTTTTCATCTCAAAGCGAGCGGAATAAATCTGCCGCACCGCTCCTCTTCCAGGACGACTCTTATCCCTGGAACCGCTTGCCTCAAAACTTGAAAAATCGTGAATTCCAATGATTAGAGGCAAACATTTTTCCATCAGGCCAAAATCCACAGACTCTTTTATTTTAAGCCAATAAAGCCTGTCAGTGGGCAGGGCAATCTCAGCCTGACAAAACTGATAGAAATAGCATTTCCCCAGGGCACTGCGCCGGGCATGGAAAGCAAAATCAACCTCTTCTGCCTGCAGGATACGGATACCACCAGGCAGCATACTGTTTAAACCGTATTTAAAAGCCCGGCATGGGAGAGCGGAAGCAATATCAAAATGAGCGACCATTCCCAAAGCATGAACCCCGGCATCAGTACGCCCTGCCCCGTGCAAAGCTGTTGGCTCACGAGTAAGAACCGCAATTTTCTCTTCCAGGATCCCTTGAATTGTTAATTGGTCACGCTGCCGCTGCCAACCGGAATAAAGAGTTCCATCAAAGGCCAGAGTCAACTTTATTCTGCGTCTAGTCACGGAAAAAGAGGAATGTGCCGCAGGCCAAGGTTTTCGGCAAAACCACAGAGCAGATTCATATTCTGCACCGCCTGTCCTGCCGCCCCTTTGACTATATTATCAATAGCAGAAAGAACAATTATCCTGCCGGTACGGTTATCTACCTTAAAACCAATATCACAGAAATTACTGCCCCTGACATACTGAGTGGCAGGAAGGGCGCTGTCTCGAAGAACCCGGACAAAGAATTCATTCCCATAAAAATCAGCATAAACCGCCTCTACTTCCTCCTGGTTGATATCCCTGCTGAGCGTGGCATAAACAGTACTGAGAATGCCCCGGGAAATCGGCAGTAAATGTGGAATAAAGGTTATTTTTACAGATTTTCCGCAAAGCCGGCTGACTTCCTGTTCTATTTCCGGGGTATGCCGATGTTCTCCAACCTTATAAGCCCGAAAACCGTCGGCTACCTCACAAAATAAAGTTGCTGTACCGGCTTTACGACCGGCACCGGATGTCCCTGATTTGGAATCAGCCACAATCGTTCCCGGCTCAATCAACCCTTTTTGTAAAAGAGGAGCCAGGCCAAGGATAATACTGGTAGGATAACAGCCGGGATTAGCCACCAGACGACAACCTGTTATCTGTTGACGATAAAGCTCCGGCAAACCGTATACTGCTTCTTTAAGATATTCCACCGCACTATGAGGCTGGTACCATTCTTCATAAACCACAGGATCTCGCAGGCGGAAATCAGCGCTTAAATCTACAACTTTTTTACCAGCCTCAATCAGGCCCGGCACATAGGCCATGGCAGTCTGGTGGGGAACGGCCAGAAAAAAAAGATCCGCCCGCTCCGCCAGCTTTTCCGGTGCAACATTTTCACATTTGATGTCTAGCTGGCCTCGAAGATTAGGGAATACTTCCGCCAACGATCTGCCGTCATATTGGCGCGAAGTGGCCAGGGTTAATTCAACTTCAGGATGACGGGTAACAATCCGGGCCAACTCAACTCCGGTGTATCCGGAAGCGCCGACTATTCCAACTCTAATCATGATATCTACCTTGTTAATGTGTTTCTGCTTTTGATAAACATTCGCTTAACCGACAGCGCTCAATAAAGTACACCCAGGCGGCGACGTAAGCATTAACCAGCACCTCATCTTTGTCCATTCGGAGTCTCGTTACTAGGAGGCTGTCCGAGAATGCCCTTTTTCCCCAACTCTGTGTTATTTTGAAAAAATAATGCTCGCAATATCAACTATATGGCTGTGCTTATTTTT
>JANTFJ010000209.1 GCA_024763495.1 Desulfobulbaceae bacterium
CGTGGAAAGCATAGAGAACGACTTCGAATTCGTGGGCCAGTTCAGCGTCAGGAATATGGGCCATGGTCTCCACTTCATGCGTAACCGGTTCTACTCCACCGACCTGGGACGGTTTATCAATGAAGACCCGATCAGTATTGCCGGGGGATTAATCTTTATGCTTATGTTGGAAATGATCCGATTAATTGGATTGACCCGACAGGACTATTTTGGAAAGAGGTAGGTGATTTTGCTATAGGCAAAGGAACAAGTGAAGCTTACGACAAGACCATTGGTTCTTTAATTAATGAGGTCGTAAAAAACGAAAACGGCCAAGAAATAATTAAAGACGGTATTGTTGGTGCAAGCTCGGGACTTATAACTGGCACTTTGACCGGTGCAGGACTGGGTGCACTGTCTAGTGGCCCTTTAGCAGGTATTGGAGCCCTTGCTGGTGGAACAATTGGAGGTGTAAGCGGTTCCATAACTGGTTTAACGACGGGACTTTTGGGTGGGACAATGAAAGCAATTACCGGATATGACAAAGTGGTAGCTGATATTATTGATAATCTTCCAGAAAACAGCACAAATAAGTGCCATAACTACTAGCTAAAAGATGATAATCTGCAAAAAATGCAAAACAAAAATTAAACGTGTAAAGTCCGAATTGTTTGGAGTTTTGCTTACTTTATGGGCTTTCCTTAATCTCCTATTGTTTGGATTAAGTTTCACAACCACGTGCTTTAGCATTATTTCTTTATGTCTAGGAATTAAAATATTAATGCAGAAACCGTCAAAGAATTTTGTCTGTAGAAAGTGCTTAAGTGAAAATTCTCAGTCTGATGTTCCCAAAAAATCATAGCTAGTGTCTGTCCACGCCAACATAACTATTTGATTTAATAAGGAGAAATTGCCTTTTTGGGGTGCCAAAATTCGTGATTTATGGGCAAATAGGGGACGTTCTTCATATTATAAGTTTTCATTACGGAGGGGAGGCGGGTGGAAAAAGATATCCCATAAAGACAGCGGCGACAAACCCACAAGCACAGACCTTCAATAACCCCAAGGCCAACAATAGAGAAAGGGGACGGATTTATTTAATTCTCTTTAAAAACAGCTTGATGTGACAGGTAAAGGCGGCGGAGAACTCAATCTTCCCGCCTTTATTCATTAAATCGACCTTCCTTACATAAAAACCAGGATCAGGTCTTGAAATATCGCTTTCTTATATTTCAAGACCTGACCCTGGTTTTTTTACAAACGCGCCATCAGGGAAATGGAAAAGGCGGCCAGGGAGCTGACCCGAACCATTGCTGACCTGGAACAACAATTTGCCGACATCCAGGATCAAAAAAATATTGAAAAAATCAAGGCCTATCCCCTGGAACCATTCAAAAAACGCCGCCCCAGGCAGAAATTTTCAAGCCAGCGCGGCAGCCTCACCCCTCCGGCTCCCGGTAAAATCGTTAAATAGTTCGGCAAAAACCGGGATGACAAATTCAACATCACAACCTTTGCTAACGGTATTGACATCCAGACCGAGCCAGGGGCGGACGTCAATGCCTTATTTGCCGGAAAAGTTGTATTTGTCGACTTTTTAAGAGGTTATGGCATGTTGATTATCATAGATCATGGCGAACAGTATTACAGTTTAATCGGCGGCCTGGGTAAAATAACAAAAAAAGTAGGCGAATGGGTAAAAAAAGCGAAATTATTGGATCGTCCAGCAATCATGTCGGTCTGCTCAGCCAGGGACTGCACCTGGAATCCGCCATTCCACCACCCCGGAAGATCCGCTTAAATGGCTTGATCCTGCCAAGATCGAATTTGCCGAATAGTTTTCTGTCATCTGTTTTTTACAGACATCGCAAATATTGATGAACTCGTAAAAAGTCTTAACTCACCATGAAGCTCATGAAGAGCATGAAGTTACAGGACTCTGTAGGAGCCTGCCTGCAGGCGATCTGAGTTTTAAAAATAAAATCAATAAATTGTTTAGGCAGTGGCTTTAAAAAAATATCCGGCATTACAGCTGGATACATTGCTCGCCGCTGCAGAGCCACCAGGCTGAATTGCTTGAAGTAAACTTCTCCCAGCGCCGGACTCGTCTTATTGGGGGCCTCGTTGCTTCTCTTTCCAAAGATTAAGATGTTCAAAGATCGATATTTCATCGGCTTTCTGTGTTTCTGATTCAGCTTTTGCCGCCTTCAACCGGTTTGCGTGCATGGGGAACAGCTTTTTGTTGTATACTATTAAAAATACAGGCTACAATAAGATATGATTAAAAGTTTCCTATTAGTCCTCGCCTGAGGTTTGCACTCATTAGGCGCTTACCCCATGAGTAGTTACGTTTTTTATACCTGTCAGGCGAAGTGACGGCTTCTCAGAAGTAATCCCCATAACTCATAAAGTTTAATTAAAGGCTCACTTAAGGGCTCACCCAAAAATAAATTAGCAGAGATGAGGTGGATGGTGAATCTTGATAACCAAGTGACAAGGCAAAAGAATATGGCTACTGACCCGGCCAAGGTTAAGTTTTATCTGGATCAAATCCATGATGGTGTTTTTGTCTTTGATCCTGACAGTTTAAGGTTTGTTTATGTTAATCAGGGAGCACTTAAACAGGTTGGAACAGGAGAGCAGGAGCTGCTTGCCATGACTCCACTTGATATCATGACAGATATCGATGAGCATAGTTTTCAACGGTTGTTGACAGACGTACATAATACAAGTGATAACTCCTTGAGTGTTGAAACGGGAATTTGGCATACGACCGGCTATTTGCTGCCCGTGGAGATAACTTTGCAATTTTTGGGGAAGGAAGGGGATGGCCGATTTCTAATTGTGGCCAGGGATCTCACTGAGAGCAATCGGAAAAAAGAGGAGTATCGTCGTCTCTTTGACGCCTCCCATGATGCCATTGTTGTTTTAAATAAAGAGGGCTTTATCGATTGCAATAAGGCGGCTCTACACATGTTTGGCTATAAACATAAGGATGAATTTCTGCTCTTGCATCCAGCCGATATCTCTCCTGAGAACCAGCCTGATGGCAGTTCCTCAATATCCGCAGCACAAATGCATATCCAAAATGCCATCAGCAACAATATTGATCTCTTTGAGTGGCGGCATCGGCGCCGGGCTGGCATAGAGTTCCCGACAGAGGTGCTGCTCAGCAGCTTTGAACGTGATGGTGAAATTGTTATCATGGGAGTAGTGCGGGATCTCAGTGAACGACAGCGGGCGGAAAGGGAAAAGGAAAAACTACAGAGCGAGCTGCTTCATGCCCAGAAACTGGAATCCGTAGGCCAGTTAGCGGCCGGAATCGCTCATGAAATTAACACTCCTACCCAATATGTGGGTAGTAATATAGATTTTTTTGAGGATGCCGTGGATGATATTAAAAAATGCATGGCTCGATTGCAGGAGATTGCCGATAAAACGCCGGGGCCTGTGGCGGAAGAAATCAAGGCGGCCCTGGAAGAGGCTGATTGGGAATTTTTGGCGGACGAGCTGCCCCAGGCCATCAGCCAGTCTCAGGAGGGGGTAAAAAGGGTAACATCCATTGTACGGGCCATGAAGGAATTCTCCCATCCCGGCAGTAAGGAAATGACGTCAACGGACATTAACAGGCTGCTGAAAACCACTATAACCGTGGCCCGTAATGAGTGGAAATATGTGGCGGATATGGAGTTGGATCTTGATGAGTCTTTACCACCAGTGCCATGTCTGGCTGATGAAATGGGACAGGTTGTACTTAACCTCCTGGTCAATGGCGCCCATGCCATTGGCGATGTTACGGCGGTTCATCCTGATATCGGCAAAGGAGTGCTAAGGGTAAAAACCAGCTATGATGAAGACAACATTAATATAGAGATAAGTGATAGCGGCGCCGGTATCCCTGAGGATATTCAGAAAAAGATTTTTGATCCATTTTTTACCACCAAAACGGTGGGCAAGGGAACCGGTCAGGGCTTGGCTATTGCCCATGACGTGGTTACGGGAAAACATGGCGGTTCCTTGACCTTTACCAGCAAAGTAGGAGAGGGAACAACTTTTATTATTTCACTGCCCCGCCAAAAGAAGACCGGCGATGATGGATGATTCAAGACTGGGGAAATAGAGTGAAGCGAGACCCAACGCCCTCATTGCAGGAACACAATGAGTTTGCTGAAGCAGTTGGTCGTGAGTTTTGCTGGTTGCCACCTGAGTATAATAAGATAATGAGTCTTGGAAATGTAACATCATTTCTTCATACTTTTGACGAAGCAATATCTGCTTTTTATGTCTTTTGCCAAAAAATGACAGAAGTAATGTTATGGCCTGTGAAATTATTACGCCGCAAAGAGCAGACGAAGCAGCGATTATAGAAGTAGTTACTTGCTGTTCCAAGCTCGCCAGCTTTATGCTGCTCGTTGCGATTTTACATATTTTTGGAGAATATCGTTGATTTTGGTTTGCCAGCCTTTTCCTTGGGCTTTGAAAAAATCCAGAACCTCTGCATCCAGACGAATGGTGGTTGATTTTTTAGGATTTATTGATTTGGGACGGCCAACGGTTCTTTTGATGCCTTCCCGCATTTCTTTTTTGCTTAATGGCCGATCGTCTTCGTCTTTGCCGTTCCAAACAAAGTCACCGTTTTGGGGTGGGATAGCTGTTGCTGCGATAATCTTTTGTCTCTGTTTACTCAAATTCGTTTGCGAGCCACTCATGATATTACCTCCCGTTCATCCCTGCTTGCTCAGCGAAAACTGATGATACGTTCTCCGTTTCCGGTATGCACCACAGTCAGCACAGCAAGTTGGTTAAAAACATAGGCAAAGGACTGAGTACGCTGTTCATTGTTGCGCACTACCTCAACATCAAGACGAAATGGACTGTCAAGAACCTGGTTGACGTTATTAAACGTTAAGACCATGCTTTGCCAGATTTTTAATACGTTTTGTTTCGTCCCATTCCATATCAAATATCGTAGTAACAAAAACTTTTCGTGTCAAACAGTTTCTGTTATTACAAAAAGGTAACTGCTCACAGGGCACCGCATATTTCCGCGATCAGTCCGGCTTACGTATAACTAATACGCTGATAGGAGAAATTACTAAAAATCAAAACAAAAAATTGTTTAGACAATGGCTTTAAGCGCCTGAAATCAAATTTTGACATCAATACCTAATCTCACCTAAGCTGAACCTAGCCCAGATAAACTGGAAGAGAAATTAAGGCTCTGGATAAGTCCCTTAACAGTAGATGCAAGTTGTTTATTTCAAAGAAAGTTTTCAATTTCT
>JANTFJ010000210.1 GCA_024763495.1 Desulfobulbaceae bacterium
GGAACGAGACTCCGATCCATAAAGTTAGCCGATGATCCCTGGATTCCGGCTAAAGACATGCCGGAATGACGATATATCTATGCTGCAAATTGTATATAATTTATAGAAATCATTAACAAAACAACAAGTCAGAAAGTTGAGTTACGAAAAAAGAAAGAAGAGTCTGCTTAATTGAGTTGCTGACGTCAATCAGATGGTTACAGAGGTTCCAGATGAATAAAAAATTTATTTACTGCCTGTTTGTGTTGCTTTTCTGTATCTCCTCCTGTGCCAAGGTTACATTAAAGGAAGACACGGTTTTCAATGGGATTATGGATGAACCGTCCACAAGATATACTATTGGTCCAGGTGATGTTATTGAAGCGACATATTATTTCCAGACAGAAATCCTTAAAGATGATTATGCCCTTGGACTTGGAGATGTATTCAAAGTAGAATTTTACTATCACCCTGACTATAATCGCCAACTAACGGTGATGCCTGATGGCAAGGTATCACTTGTAGGTAAAAACGAGATGATGGTTATGGGGATGAAGCTGAGTGAAGTTAAAGAAAAGATAGTAGAATTATACAGCGACATATTCCGTGAACCCATAGTAACTGTGACCCTGGTTAAATATTTTCAAGGAGTCAACCAGCTGAAAGAAGCAATAACAACTGATTCTCGCGGCCAGAGCAAGATTTTAACCGTGAGCCCGGATGGATTCATTTCCTTTCCTCTTATCCCTAAACAGATCAGGGTTGTAGATCTTAGCATAGAGGAGTTGACGAACATGGTTCTTGTCGAATATGAAGAGATTCTTGCCCATGTGTCGGTTTCTCTATTCCTGGCCGCCTCGAACAGCCATGTCGCCTATATCGCCGGCGAGGTTGCAAAACCGAATTCCTATACCATAAGCGGCCCGACTACTATTTCTCAACTTTTAGCCAGGGCCGGCGTTAAGACGGAGACTGCTGATCTGGATACGGTGCTGCTGATAAGGAAAAATAAAGATAAAAATCCCGAGGCAAGGTTAGTAGATATTAACAAGGTGTTTGAAGATGGTGATCTCAGCCAGGATATTTATTTAAAACGGTATGATATAGTATATGTACCAAAAACTAGAATTTCCAGGGCCAACCAGTTTGTTGCTCAATACCTAAGCGCAATGGTTCCAGATTTTATCCGAACCGGTTTTAATTATACGTTGTCTAAACGAGTAGAATAGAAAGGTTGTCCGAAGGAGGTTACATTTTGCCAATTAGCAGCTTAAGTTCAGCCAGGGATGTGTTCAGGGTCTGGTTTACCTGGAAAAAACAAGCTCTGTTTTCAGCACTGCTCACTATTTTTTTTATTATGTGTTTTGCGTATCTATACACTCCAGATTATGAAAGTAAAGCAAGTATCATGATATTGCCAACTACGGCCGAAGGTGCGGTTATATCTTCCAGTACTGAAGATTTACGTATTTTTCCTGTTACCAACCAGGATATCAATTCAGAAATTGAACTGCTTACAAGCCCGGAGGTTTTACGTGATACAATTAGATCTTTTATTGAGCATAGAAAAAAAGGCAAACCTCGCAGTCTGGGCCTGAAAAAACCTTCCGCCGGTTTTATAGATACAGTTACCGACACTGTAAAAAAAAATATCAATGATTTTTTAATTTTTATAAAATTAAAACCTAAAGTAAGCCAGTTTCGATATCTTGTCTGGTTATTGTCTCAAGCTATAAAGGTTGAACCAGTTGCCTTGTCTTCGGTTTTTGATATCACTTTAACGGCAGAGCAACCTAAAGCAGCGCACAGGGTACTAACCCGCCTGTTAGAAGTATATATCAGTCATCACAACAAGGCAGTATCCAAGGATGAAGGGCTGGAATTTTTTGAAGACCAGGCTCTCCATTCTCACAAAAAACTGACTGAGTACGAACAACAATATAAAAAATTTAAGAAAGAATGGAGCCTTATTGATTTTCAAGCCCAGAACCAGGCAAATATCAAGGAGCTGTCAAATTTAAAAGAAAAATTAACCTTGCTCGATTTAAATTATCATGAAATTGAGGGCAGAATTACTCTTTTAAAAGAAGCACTGGCCCAAAACGATAAGGAGATAGTTTATACAAAAGAAATGCGGACAATTCCGGCTATGGTTGAACTGGAAAAAACAATTATCCCTTTTCTGGTTCAAAAAACTGAATTTCAAAAAAAGTTTACTCCTGATAGCCGTAAATTGATCGATTTAGAAAATCAAATAAACTCACTTCGCCTGGAAATTCTTCGGGAAATAGAAAAAGCTATAAAAACAAACGAATTGGAAGCCGCCAGCCTTCAGGGTAAACGTAATACTCTGGATAAAGAAATAAAACAATTGCAGGATACCGCTACTCAGCTTAATCAGCAGGAGGCGACCCTCAATGAATTGCACCGCAAGATAGATCTTTATGGGTATAATTATAAATTATATACATCAAAGGCTGAAAACGCCCGAATTTATGCTGAAAGACGCAAGCACGATCTGGCAAATCTAAGCATTATAAGTAAACCGGTTGTCCCGGAAAAGCCATCTTTTCCAAACAGAATGCTGATGTTGATAATTTCTTTTGCTATTAGTTTCTTTGTAGCCCTGGGTACGCCTTTTCTCCTGGAATTTATTGATCATAGAGTGAAAACTCCTCAAGATGTGGAAAAATTACTTTCCATGCCGGTAATCTGTTCTATACCGGAAGCAAAGAATTAAATGGTGCCTTGACAAAATAGCAATTCTTCAAGGTAGCCTAAAGAGAAAGGTGAAATAATGGCCCCAGAAGCTCAAGCCTTAAATAAAAATGTCAATAACTCAAAGCCCGATACAAAACAAGAATCAGGCTCCCGGCAGATTTCAAATTTTTTGCCAAAAAAAGAACTTGCTTTAATGCTGGAAAGAATAAATTATCTATCGTCTCAAAATTCCTATCAGGTTTTTAATTTTACCAGCAGTACAAATAGCGAGGGCACATCCTCCATTCTGGCAAACTTGTCAAGCTACCTGTTAAAAAGTGATATTAAGGAAAAAATAGTAATCATTGACGCGAATTTTGACAATCCTGTTCAACATCTGGCATTTAACAAAAATCTTTCACCAGGCCTGGGTGAAATACTTCAACAAATTAATGATTATTCCGATGCCGTCCAATCATTAGAAGATGGCCGCATATATTTCATCAGCAATGGATCAACATCACACAGTAAATCATTTGAGTTTTCAGATCAGGCCATTCCAGACTTGATTAATAAACTAAAAAAAGATTTTAATTATATATTAATCGATTCTTCCGCAGTTTTAAAATCATCAAATTCACTAAATTTTGCGCGATATTCTGATGTAACCTTTCTGATTACCAGGGCATTTAAAACCAGATACGAAGTTGTGAAAAAAGCCAGAAATCTTCTTCTCGAACATCAGGCAAATATTGATGGGGTTATCTTAAACGGAATAATGCAACCAATCCCGGAACGATTATATAACAGCCTGTAGGCGCTAAAAAAATATTCCCAATCTAATAAAATAAATGTATGCATTTTTTTCAAATTTAATATCCTGGTCACCAACCGGTCGGGAACCGGATGACACAAGATTCAGGTATGGCTATATATGCCTTCTTATAAGCTTTCTGGTCTCCACCAGTGTTGTCGTTGCTTCAACCCAGGACAGAAAATGGCTGGCGGCAGTTTGTCTTGGAATTGCCGTGTCTTTCTCCTCTTTATTGCTGCAAAAAATTCTCCGGCCGCTTTTGCTGGCAGGAGCTGTTTTTCTGATTCCAATTCGAATTAACTTTTACCCCATTTATAAACCTACCGCTTTTATCCCTACCGGCACTGAAGGTTTGCCAATAACGATATTAGATATAGTCTTAGTATTCCTGGTTAGTTTCTGGCTATTGGAGGTAATAAAAAATAAAGAAAAAATAAACTTATTTCCGTCTATATCTATTCCATTTTTACTTTATATTATTTTCACAGGCATATCAGCCTTCTGGTCCGCAGAATATGTCCTCAGCTTTTGCCTTTTGGCCATGGTAATAAAATCATATATTTTCTTGATAGTTTTTGCCAACCAGGTAAAGGATGAAAATGATGTTAAATTAATAATTCTTGGCTTGTGCGGGGGGGTACTATTACAAACTTTTATCGGATTGTTACAATTTACCGGAGTCGAAAGTTTTTCGGGATTGTTTGGCGAGTCCGGCAGAGGACTGATGTTCAAAGTTCAGGGTAATACTATTCTTTCAAGAGTAACAGGAACCTTTGGCCATGCTAACGGCCTGGCCAAGTTTGTTAGTTTCTGCATACCAATTATCTTTGTATTTGCCTATTACCACAGGCGCTCTATTGTGGGGCTCTTAGCCCTGCTATGTTCAGTGGCTGGTGGCGTTACCCTCCTTTTTACCTTGACGCGTGGCAGTTGGATTGGGGCGGGAATCGCCATGGCATTCGTCTTGTTTGAACTGGCAAAACGTCATTATAAAAACAGGTTGAAGTCTATAATTATGGTAACAATAATACTCAGTTTAGCAATTGGAGTAATTATCGGGTTATTTGAAGATGTCCGGGTTCGACTCTTTGAAAATGACTACAACTCAGCAGAATCACGCATTCCCATGGCAATGGTAGCCCTTAATATCATAAAAGCTAACCCGGTAAAGGGGATAGGATTAAATAATTACACCAGGGTGATGAACCGCTACGATAATACCAGGAACCGGCAAACGTATATATTTCCCTTCCCTGTCCATAATGGCTATCTGCTGATTGCCGCCGAATCCGGCATTCAAACCTTACTGGTTTTTTTATGGATTATCGGAGCGGCGATTCGCAAGGGACGGGCAGCGTTTGATTTTTCCTCATCTTTTACATCACTGCTGGAGGTCGGCTGGATTGCCTCCATGTCTACCTGGCTGATTGCAGATTTTTTTGATTGTAACTATGCCGGATCAAACGTAATGTTATGGTTTGTTGTTGCCATGATTGCGGCAACCAGCCAATTACCCCGCCCGGAGAACCAGGGGAAAATCAAGGATGACACCTTGGCCGGACCCCGCTTGACCCAATAAACCTGAAAAATTCGCCATACTTTTTGGAATTTTTTCAATGAAACTATTCTGCGGAAATGTACTAGGAGGCTGTCCGAGAATAGACATTTTTTCTCAAATCAGGTAAGCGCCAGACTCCGAGGCATTTTGAAAAAATAAGCACAGCCATATAGTTGAT
>JANTFJ010000211.1 GCA_024763495.1 Desulfobulbaceae bacterium
GCCGCCATGTGCCCGTTTCAACGCTCGCGATAATACATCAGGTATATCGCGGCGTTTAAACGGGTGCAGGGTGGTGTTCATGGAGCGCTTACCTATTCAGCAAAGGGCAAAAAGCTAACCAAACCACTGTGCTGTAACTGTTCATCGAACAGCCTCCCGGGAGGCTTGCTTGAAAAGGTCTCTTTTTGCCCTGCTGAACAGTTATTTCTCGGATAACCTTCCCGGGTGGTGTCTATGGTTATCGGATAAAATTATGAGCGGAGAAACAGGCAATAAGATGGAAACCTCAAAATCTGACGACAGGTGCAAATGCAGGGGCGGTATGATGAAGGATGGCCAGTGTGTCTTGCCTCCAGTTACTTTTTCCTCTTTCCTGATGTCTTTAAACACTTCCGCGCTGTATCATCTTGGCGAAATCAATGATCCGGTAACCGGTAAACAGGAGAAAGACCTGCTGCTGGCCAAGCATTCTATTGATACATTGCAGGTGCTTAAAGAAAAAACTAAAGGTAATCTTAATAGTGAAGAGGATAATCTTCTCAGTAACATTCTTTATGATCTGCAGATGCACTATGTGAAGGCTAACGCCGGATGAGCCGGAATTAACCTTGAACGAGCTGACTATTCAGGCCCCGGCTAAAGTTAATTTGTATCTGGCTGTTCATTCCCGCCGGGCGGATGGATACCATGAGATTGAAACCTTGATGCAGAAACTTGAGTTGGCCGACCAGCTCAAGTTGAGGCCTGGTAACAAGGGAATCAGCCTGTGCTGTCCTGATTCTGCTTTGCCGGAAGATGAAACTAATCTCGCCTACCGGGCTGCGGAAGTATTCTTTGCCGAAACAGGCCTTTCCGGTGGAATTGAGATTGAGCTTTACAAAAACATTCCGGTTGCTGCCGGACTCGGCGGCGGCAGTAGTGATGCCGCGGCAGTTTTAAAGGGAATGAATACCCTGTTTTCTGCCGGGTTGACCCAGGAAGTATTGTTGGAAATGGCATATCCTCTTGGCGCGGATGTGCCTTTTTTTGTTGCTGACTTTAACTTGGTTCGGGCCACAGGCATCGGGGAGAAACTTGAGCCCGTTGAGGTGAATGCTGAGTGGCAGGTTGTCCTGGTTAATCCTGGTTTTTCGGTATCGACCAGGTGGGCTTATGATAATTTTGCGTTGACAACCAGGAGTAATCCATATATCTTAGGCCGCGCTGTAATATACGATGAATTATGTAAAAATCTTTTTAACGATCTTGAATCAGTTACTATAAGAAGATATCCGGAAATCGAAAAAATTAAAAATATTCTTTTTCGTGACAGGGCTGACGGAGTTTTGATGTCAGGCAGCGGCCCTACGGTTTTCGCTTTTTTTCTTGATAAAACTGCAGCTCGGAGATGCGTTGAGGGGTTTTCCGGTAGTGATTATGCTGTAATTTTGACAAAACCAGCTTTGTTTTGATATTATATTTCATTTCTGCTGGGGCGTCGTCAAGTGGTAAGACACAAGACTTTGACTCTTGCATTCGTAGGTTCGAATCCTGCCGCCCCAGCCATTATTTTTATATCCGCAATTACCTGGCCCAGATAAACTGCAAAAGAAATTAAGGCGTTTGACTCTGTTCAGTACTCGCCTGACGGGTGTAAGTCTCTTAACAGTAGATGCAGGTTCTTTGTAGATGCAGGTTCTTTATTGCAAAGAAAATTGTAACTACTCATGGGGTAAGCACCTAGGAGGCTGCCCGAGAATTGAAGCCGTAGCGAAAAATTGGAGAATTGAGACCATTTTTTCGGTCATTTTCTGCGAATAGTAGCGCTATTTAAAGAAAATTAGCGGAAAAATGGGCCAATTTATCCGATTTTGCAGTAGGTTCGCTATTCTCGGACAGCCTCTTAGTACCCCGTCCCATAAGTTTTGACGGGTTTTCCGGCAATTTATTATTGAAATTGCTACTCCATGTGAATGGTTACTCACAATCGACAAAGGGGATCTTGGTCAGGCTCTATTGTGTAGGGTGCGCATTGCGCACCTTTTGTCTACTATGTAAGACAGGCTGCTCGCGGAAATATGCGGTACTCTGTGAGCAATTACAGAAAATTTTTAATTTCTTGCCACTCTTTTCAGTACCCCCTTGAGGGGTGTAAATAACACGAAAATTGATCCTAAGGGACTAAATTATGGGGGATGAACAAGTAAATAATCATGAGTAACTTGAAAGACATGATGGTTTTTACCGGGAATGCTAACCCGCGACTGGCAGAGGATATCTGTGATTATTTCCATGCGCCTCTGAATGTTGTTGAGGTTAAAACATTCAGTGATGGTGAAATTTTTGTGGAAATTGGCGAAAATGTCCGGGGCCGTGATGTGTTTATTGTCCAGCCTACCTGTACGCCGGTGAATGATAATCTTATGGAGCTGCTCCTCATGGCCGATGCCTTGCGGCGTTCCTCGGCCCGGCGCATTACCGCGGTTATGCCTTATTACGGTTATGCTCGTCAGGATCGTAAGGTGGCACCCAGGGTGCCGATATCAGCTAAAATTGTTGCGGAAATGTTGATGGTTGTCGGTATCCGTCGAGTTTTAACCATGGATCTGCATTCTGGACAAATTCAGGGTTTTTTTAATATTCCTGTTGATAATATGTATGCTGCTCCGGTTTTACTTGGTGATATTAAAAATAATTTTGACAGCGATGTTGTTATGGTTTCGCCGGATGCGGGGGGAGTCGAACGTACCAGGGCTTTTGCCAAACGGCTTGATGTTGACTTGGCAATAATAGATAAGAGAAGGGAGAGAGCTAATGTCGCTGAGGCCATGAATGTTATTGGTGACGTTGCCGGCAAGAGTGCTATCCTGCTTGATGATATGGTTGATACGGCAGGTACTCTATGTTCAGCAGCAGCTATGTTGATTGAAGATGGAGCAAAAGAAGTGTATGCTTACTGTTCCCATGCCGTGCTTTCCGGCCCGGCTGTGAAGCGGATCAATGATTCTATGATAAAATCATTGATTGTAACCAATAGCATTCCATTACATGGAGAGGCTGCTGATTGTAAAAAAATCAGGGTGTTATCAATCTCAGAGCTACTGGCCAAGGCCATTCATTGCATTCATTCCGAGGATTCGGTCAGTTCTCTTTTTGTATAGTTGTCTCGTAATTTTTTACGCATATCCGGGCTATTTCTGAGTGAGCTCTAAGGGCTCGTTCATAAATAAATTCACATTTTGAGGTGGTAAATATGATACAGGTTGAGGCGATCATGGGCAGGTAAAACCGCTGGCGTAGCAGGGCTACGTTGAGGATTTTGACTGACCATGATCGTTTCAAAATGTGTTATAGTTCCCCCTCTAAAATGGGAAGTTAATTTTTAACGGGCCCTAAGGTCAATTAGCGAAAAAAATGGGCAAATTTCTTCGGCTTTGCAGCCGGCTGTCTATTCTTGGACAGCCTCTGGGGTTAAGCTGAATGTTGTAAGTCTGTGAAAAGTGATATCCGGTCAGATTGCCGGTTCAGGAGGATAGAAAATGATTCAGGTTGATGTTGCCGCTTCCGGGCGGAATGAATTTGGTAAAGGTGCAGCTCGACGTATGCGGCAGAAGGGGTTTGCCCCGGCAATTTTATATGGAGTACAAATTGAGGCTGTACCTTTAAAAATTAATATTAAAGAGGTTACCAAGACCCTGATTGATCTTCAGCGTCAGCATGCGGTTATTAATCTCAAGATTGATGAAGATAATGTGAAAGACAGGTATGTCATGCTGAAGGAAGTTCAGGTTGACCCTGTCCATGATACCTTGAAACATCTTGATTTTTACGCTATTTCTCTTGATAAACCTGTTACCTTGAAAGTTCCGCTGAAATTTGTCGGTAAGGCAGCAGGACTAGAGCTTGGCGGTGATATGATTGTCGGTCTGGGTGAAGTCTCTCTCAAGGGATTACCCCTTGATATCCCAAGTTTTATTGAAGTTGATGTTACCGAGCTTAACATAAATGATAAATTAACCTGTGCTGCTCTTGTAATACCTGAGAACATAACTTTGCTGGAGGATGATAACAGGGTATGTGTTTCCATCTATGCGGGAATTGTTGCTGAGCCGGAGGAGACTGCTGAAGAAGAGGCCACGCCTGTTGAAGGTGAGGAAGAGCAGACTGCGGAATAACGGATAGCTTCACCCGGACGGCGACAGACTCATAACTGTAAGGTAAGGGATTCAAGGACACCGCCATGTCCGTGCTGCACGCCCTGCGATATACATCGGTATATCACAGGATTGAAGCGCGTGCGGGGTGGTGTTCATGGAGCGCTTACAGGCTGGAGTTATAAGTCAACAAGTAGCCCCCGGTGAGCAGCTACATCCGGTGAGTAGTTACGTTTATGAAAGTAAAACCGTTAAAGATGTTTTCTTTAGCGGTTTTACTTTTTTTTTGAGGGATATAATAAGGTGTTTTTAGTTGTTGGCCTGGGTAATCCAGGCTCAAAATATAATATGACCCGGCATAATGTCGGTTTTATGTTTCTCGATTATCTGTCGACAGAATATGATTTTAATTTTAGTGATTCAAAGTGGCAGGCAAAGGCAGCATTAAGTCGTTTGTTCCAGAATAAAATTTTGTTTTTAAAGCCTGAAACCTTCATGAATCTGAGTGGCATGGCAGTTGTGGCGGCTGCCTTATATTATAAAATAGCCCCGGAACAAATTGTTGTTATCCATGATGATCTTGATTTAGAGGTTGGCCGGATCAAGCTGGCCTTTAACCGGGGTGATGGCGGTCATAGAGGAATTCGTTCTATAACTCAGCAGCTTGGAACCAGAAAGTTTTCCAGAATCAAGATCGGTATAGGCCGGCCCCAGGGCCGAATGCCGGTTGAAAATTATGTTTTATCAAAATTCAGCCTGGAGGAAAAAGAGGTTATGGGTAGTCTGGCCAGCTTTGTCGACCGTTCTTTGTTCCTGATTGTCAGCCAGGGAATAGCATCCGCAATGAATGAAATTAATTCGTAACTGCTCACCGGACACCGCATATTTCCGCGTCCAGCCTGGCTTACATATGACATATACGCGGCACCGGGCTGGCCACGAAAATCTACGGTACCCTGTAACCAGTTACAATTACAGGGGTTAGCGAAGTTAGTGCGTAAATATTCGGCTAGCACCCCACCTTCGCCCGTTTAGGCGTGATTCACATAGTATACTATAGTGAACACGCCGAAACGAACAAATCTGGGGCACTA
>JANTFJ010000212.1 GCA_024763495.1 Desulfobulbaceae bacterium
GAAAGGGGTTTCTCTGCAGATTATTGATTTGGATGGCGTATGTTTTGTCAATAATCTCTCTGATCGGCAAAGGTTGTCTGAGCTTACCACCTTGGTTTCATCTCTGGCCTGGTGGGACAATGATCCAATCCTGATTTCCAGGTGTTTGCAGGTCTATATGAAGGATGGTTCATCCTGGTGCCGGAACGTTGAAGCAATTTGCCAAAAATTACAGAACAAGGTTGGCCGAAAACTTGCGAAACGTAAGAAGACCTGGAAGCCTTAATACCAAAACGAATTAACAACATATGAAAGTAGATATAGTTAAATTTTTTGTTAATTTATATATAAAAAACAAACAACCTCATAAGTTAGAGGGGCCGTTGCCGGCGGAGCAGTTTCAAACAATTTTATGTATGAGTACAACAGCCCTCGGCGATACTCTTTTCTTTACCCCAATCTATCGGGCCATAAAAAATAAATATCCAGAAAAACGTATAATTGCTCTCTTGAGCCCAAAGTATATTTCTCTGTTTAGCAATAATCCTTATATAGATCAAATATATCCTTACAGGGGAAAGTGGAATAATTTTTTCCAAACATTAATAAAATTAAAAAGAGAGCATATTGATATTACGTTAATACTACATTCCAACGAGCCGCAGGCGACGCCATTGGCAGTTATGTCCGGGGCCAGGTATGTAATTTCAATCCCTAACCAGGAAAATCCTCTTTGTCGTTTTCACAGTAATCCCCCCATTGCCTGTTCATCTAAAAGGCACATTACCTTTTGCCGTTTTAAACAGTTGGAGTATTTGAACATCAAGGGGGATGATCCGAGAATGGATCTTTTTCTGGAGGATAAGTGGAAAGATGAAGCAAAGGTATTTCTGGATGGAGTTTTTCTTTCTTCCGTCCGTAATACTCTGATAGGATTTCAAATAGGCGCATCAAAGGTAGAAAAAATGTGGCTGACGGAGAGATGGGTCGAACTGGGTAAAATAGTTTTACGCGAACTGCCGGAAGCAACAATTGTATTAACGGGCGCTGCTCATGAAAAAGCCTTAACCTTTGAGGTTGCCGGTCAATTAAATAGTGATAAAGTAATTGATGCTGCTGGGACTCTATCTTTAGGCGGTGCGGTGGCCTTGATTGATTCTTTGGATGTGCTGGTTACTCCGGATACAGGGCCGTTGCAGATTGCGGCAGCCACTCAGACACCTACAGTTGCAATGACAGCATTAATTGATCCAACAATAACTCATCCGTGTTATGATTCTGAACTTCACCTATGTATCAGGAAATCTTTAACTTGTGATCCCTGCCTTAAAAAAAAATGTCAATACCCGCAATGTATGCTGCAAATCAAGGCGGACGAAGTTTTTGCGGCAATTAGAATGTTATTGGGAAAAGAAAAAATTGACAGGAATCTGTTGATAAAAAATGATTGAGGCCATGATTCATTGTAGGCCTAAGGTGTTAACTGACTGATGTGCGGGATTTGTGGTTTTCTTACAACCGGCGATCTTCCTGATGATTCGCCGCATAATATAAAACAAATGCTTAACGCCTTGCGGCATCGCGGACCCGACGGTAAGGGATATTATCTGCATGGTTCTGTTGCCTTGGGGCATAGCCGATTGTCAATTATTGATCTGTCTGGTGGAAAGCAGCCATTGTTTAACGAGGATAAATCTATTGTCCTTATTTGTAATGGAGAAATCTATAATTATCCGGAACTGCGCCATAGGTTGATTGCCCAGGGGCACAGATTTGCTACCGGCAGCGATAGTGAGGTAATTGTTCATCTCTGGGAGGAGAAGGGACTGGATTGTCTTGACGATTTGCGGGGAATGTTTGCCTTTGTTCTTTATGATCACAAACAAAATGTTTTGTTTGGTGCGCGTGACCGTTTTGGTCAGAAACCTTTTTTTTATTACCAGGACAATAAAACATTTTCTTTTGCTTCTGAAATTAAAGCAATTCTCCAGTTACCATTTGTCCATACCAGCTTAAATCGTCAGGGATTGGATCAATTTCTTAACTATCAGTATGTCCCGCATCCGACAACTTTGTTTGAGAATGTTCTGCAATTACCTGCCGGGCATTTTTTTAAAATCAAGGAAGGCAAACTGGAAATAAAAAAATATTATCAGCCAGATCCAGCCGGGAAAATATCAGCTGGAGATGATAAAGATACTCTTGACCGGCTTCATCATATGTTAATTGATTCAGTAAAGTGTCACATGGTAAGCGATGTGCCGGTGGGTCTTTTTTTGAGCGGGGGCATTGATTCAAGTCTGATTGGGGCACTTGCCGGAGCAGTTAATGGCGAACCTCTTAAAAGTTTTTGCATTACTTTTCCCGGTGAAAAAAATGATGAATCCGCTTTTGCTGCCATGGCTGCAAAAGCGTTGAGAACAGATCACCAGGAATTTCCTTTTGCTGCCGGTCATCTAGAAAAAACTATTGAAGAGCTGATTTGCAATTTTGATCAACCTCTGGCTGATCCGGCGGCTTTGCCTCTTTCTTTTTTAAGTAAAAAGGCATCAAGCCAGGTAAAAGTGGTATTAACCGGTGATGGCGGGGATGAAATTTTTGCCGGTTACAAAAAATATCTGGCAGCTGACAAGGACAGAAACCGGACAAAATGGCTGACCAGATTTTGGCCGCCATTATTTGACGTTGGCTTGATGGCTGCGTGCCGTCCTGATCCCTTGCAATTACGGCGGTTACGCTCTCGTATAGCTTTAAATTACTTCCCGGCCAGTCGGTGCAGTTATTATAAAAATTTTTGGGAAGGGCGCAGGCGGTATCAACTTTATAACGAGGAAATGCGGGAATCCTGCCGTGGTTATTTTATCGCTAATGACGCAACTTTTGATTATTCTGCATTGCCGGATTCTACTATTGGCAAAATGCTGGCCATAGATCAGCATTCCTATTTGCCGGATGACCTGCTGCTTAAAACGGATTATGCCACAATGTTACATGGCCTTGAGGCCAGGGCGCCTTTTCTTGATCATCATCTGGCTGCGGTTGCTGCCGATTTGCCAAAACATCTGCTGATTTATCAAGGACAGGGTAAGGTTGCTCTGCGTCGTCTTGTTGAGCGATATGTACCGCAAATTCTGGTTGAGCGGCCAAAGCGAGGCTTCAGTGTGCCTCTTGACAGATGGTTTCGTGAAGAGTTGCGGGGCTGGGTGATAAAAAATCTTTTACAAGATTCACTTACAGTGCCCAGGTATTTCAGGCCTGAAGTGGTGCGAACCATCATAGATGAACATATTAGTAGAAAGGATAATCATGCCGGTAAAATTTATATCCTACTTGTTTTTGAATTCTGGCATCGGCATTATTTGAATTGATTGAAGGTAACTGGTTATAAATCTGGGGCACTATCCGAACATTTAAAGGGGTAGAGAAGGGTAGCTTTTACCCAACCCGAATTTTACCATTAGGCGCTTGAAACCATTGTCTAAACAATTTGTAACTACTCATGGGGTAAGCACCTAATGATTGCAAATCTCTATATTTGTAACTGGTTACAGGGTGCCGTAGATTTTTGTCATCAGACCGGTGCCGCGTATTAGTCATACGTAAACCGGACTGATGGCGGAAATATGCGGTGCCCTGTGAGCAGTTACAACAATTTTTTGTTTTAATTTTTAAAACTCAGATCGCCTGCAGGCAGGCTCCTACAGAGTCCCCGGCTTGAACCCCTAGGAGTCTGCCTGCAGGCGATCATCAGTTGAGCTGCCGGAGGCCTCTTTTTTCAAGCCGAGTCTTGGGAAAAACTTAGTTGCTTACCCTATGAGTAGTTACGATTAAAGTAATGAAAATTCTTGCATATACTGATACTTTTTTTCCCACAACAGGCGGAGCGGAGATGGTGCTGCATAATCTGGCTGCCGGCCTCACCGCAAGACATGAGGTTTTTCATGTACTGGCTCCGCGAGCTAAAAGAAAGAACAGAACTGTCGATGATTATGTTTATCCTGTACATCGTTATGGCGAACCTTCATCAAAGAGGTTCCTTGTTCGCCAGACCTTAGTCTATCTTTCATGGTTGCATCTGCGCCATCGCTTTGACCTGCTGCACTGCCATGCGGCCTATCCTCAGGCTTATGTTGGTGCCACATTTAAAAAAATTTTTAAATGTCCCATGGTTGTTCGCCCCCATGGCTCTGATATTGTACCTGGTGGAAGGATGCGAAAAAATCCCCGCCTGGAAGAACGGGTTCGACTGGCTCTGCATGAAGCTGATGCCATTATAGCTCAAGGTCATTATTTACAGGATATTATCCTGCAACTAGGTATTTCCCCCTGGAAAATTATTGTTATAAACAACGGGGTTGATCTGAATGCTTTTGCAAAAGGTAATATCTTTCCTCATCCAAAACCCTATATTCTGGCGCTTGGCAACCTTATACAAAGAAAAAATTTTGATATGTTGCTTAAGGCTTTTAAGGCATTAAGAGAACATGAGATTGATTTGTTAATAGCCGGTGCTGGGCGTGAAAAGCAGCATTTACAGAAAATATCCGGCGAACTTGGGCTGGGACAACAGGTGCATTTTCTTGGAAATGTAACTGGTAAGAAAAAAATAGATTTGTTTAAATCTGCTCTGTTTTTTGTCTGTCCTTCACGCAAGGAGCCTTTTGCCAATGTTATACTGGAAGCTCTTGCCGCCGGTCTGCCGGTGATTGCCTCTGCAGTGGATGGTAATCTTGAGCTGGTACATCATGAAAGTCATGGGCTACTATTTCCGGTTGACGATGAAGAGGGCCTTACCTTTGCCTTGCATCGTATGATTTCCGAGCCGGGACTTGCTGAAAAACTCAGGCATGCCGTACCCTCTTTTATTAAAAATTTTGACTGGCCGATTATTGCCGAAAGGTATTTGCAGATGTATAAAAAAATTGCCGGAAAAAATTTTATGTCTACTCGTTAAAGAGATCGTATCCGTAAAAGATGCGTAAGTTAATAATGTGTGATTTGCTGAATTGAAAAAAAATAATTGACAGCAAACCAGCATATTTTAAAAATGCCGCTGGATTTTTATGAAAAAAAATTGGTCTGGGAAAAGCCTGGATTTATCTGGAAATGATGTACGCAAATAAAAATATAAAAAGGGCGCTGACCCTGATGCCGGATTGCCATATCGGTAATCTAGTCGTTTCCCTGCCGGCTATTGTCGCTCTACAAAAATATTTCCAGGGACTTCCCCATTAT
>JANTFJ010000213.1 GCA_024763495.1 Desulfobulbaceae bacterium
GTTTCGGCGTGTTCACTATAGTATACTATGTGAATCACGCCTAAACGGGCGAAGAGGTAAGCGTAGACTCCGTGGGGTGCTAGCCGAACATTTACTATATAAATTTATGATTACCATTAATAATCTTAATATACAATACGGTAGAAAACATCTCTTTAAAGCCGTTTCAGCCAGAATCAACAAAAATGACCGGATAGGCTTAATCGGAGTGAACGGTACCGGCAAATCAACTCTGCTCAAATTAATTGCCGGAATAAATGAAAGTGACAGCGGGGTAATTGTCCGGGGACGGCAGACAACTATCGGCTATCTGCCCCAGGAAATAAGTAGTTTTGAGTCCGGCCGCACTCTTTTTGATGAGGCTGAAACAGCTTTTGCTTCCCTGCTGGCCAAACAGCGCCGGCTTGATGAAACCAACGAAAAACTTGGCCGAACCAACAGTTCCGATCCAGAATTTTCTCTTCTGCTTCAGCGCCAGGGTAAACTGCAGAACGAACTTGATCATGGGGGAATTTTTCAACTCCGTTTCGAAATCGAAAAGGTATTGGCAGGTCTGGGGTTTAAAGAGGAAGATATGACAAAAGAATGCCGGGTTTTCAGCGGTGGCTGGCTGATGCGCCTTATGCTGGCTAAACATCTTCTGGCCCGGCCCGACTATCTTCTTCTTGACGAACCGACTAACCATCTGGACATTGAATCCCTTACCTGGCTGGAAGAATTTCTCAAGACCTATCCCGGTGGACTGGTGCTGATATCACATGATCGAACTTTTCTTGACAATATGACCAATATAACCTGGGAACTCAGCCTGGGCAAGCTTACGCCATACAAGGGAAATTACACAAAATATCTCAAGGCCAGAGAAGAAAGGCTGCGGATTGTCCGGGCCTCTTATGAAAATCAGCAATCCAAAATTCAACAGACTAAACGTTTTGTTGAGCGTTTCCGGGCCAAATCAACCAAGGCCAGACAGGTACAGAGCAGAGTCAGGCAATTGGAAAAAATGGAACTGATTGAACTGGAAGAAAGCGAACGAAAAATATTGTTTCGTTTTCCTCCTGCCGCAGCCAGTGGTCGCCTGGCAGTGGAGGTCAGCCACCTGGCCAAATCATTTGGCGATAAAACTGTTTTTCGCGATCTCAGTTTTGAACTTGACAGGGGCGACAAACTGGCTGTAGTTGGAGTCAATGGTGCCGGCAAATCAACCATGGTCAAACTGCTGGCATCCCTTATACGACCGGACAACGGCAAAATAAGGCTGGGCCATCAGGTGACTGTCTCATACTTTGGTCAGCATCAGGCCCAGGAACTTAATCCCCGGTATACCGTACTTGAAACCATGAACCAGGTTGAAGGAGAAAAAAGTATAACCCAGGTCAGGTCTTTGCTGGGCGCTTTTCTCTTCAGCGGAGATGAGGTTGACAAAAAAGTCGCTGTACTTTCCGGTGGTGAAAAAAGCCGGTTAGCCCTGGCCAGGATGATATTGACCCCGGCCAACCTGCTGATCATGGATGAGCCCACTAATCACCTGGACATGATGTCCCAGGAAATTCTTCAGGAAGCCCTGGCCCAGTATGACGGCACTATAATAGTTGTTTCCCATAACCGTTTTTTTCTTGACCGGTTTGTCAACAAAACCCTGGAAATAAAAAACGGCAGAGCAACTGTTTTTGAGGGAAATACCGGTTATTATCTGGAAAAAACAACCCAGCCTGCCGATCTTAAAAAAGATATATCCAAATTGGAAAGTCAGGATAACAGGCAGCCTGCAGGTTACGACAACAAGACGCCACGGGGGAAAAAAGCCAGGCAGATCCAGGCCAGGTTGCGCCGGGAACTGAACAGCAGGACCGGAGAGTTGAAAAAAAGCGGCAAAGAGACTGAGATGAAAATTGAAGTCCTGGAAAGTCGCAAAGAGGAACTGGAAAAAATACTGGCCGATCCTGAACTTTATAAGGATCAGGAACGATTCAGCGATCAATCAAAAGAATACAGTAGAATTGATGACAAGCTTGAGAGGTTGTACCATAAATGGGAAACAATCCAGGGCCGAATTGAGGAAATTGAGGCAAGTCTCCTGGGGACTCACAATAATCAAAAACATCCCAAGACAATTTCAGCGCCCTGCTCCTGATTCCCGTCACGCTTTTAATTTTTTACTTAAAGGGTAAAAAGAAGACATTTTGGTAACTATTCAGCTGCAGATTGCGGAGTCGGAGTTTATGCCCTGTTTTTAAGGGTGCTTACCTCTTTCCGCTCACAGGGGTGAAGCACGGGCGGGGTGGTATTCATGAAGCACTTACGAAGAGTTTAAACTTTACATGGCATGGTGTAATTGCTTCTGGTATAATGTTTTATTGTAACTGCTCACAGGGCATCGCATATTTCCGCGATCAGCCTGTCTTACATAGCACCAGTATGCTGCGCCAGTCTGATCACGAAAATCTACGGCATCCTGTAACCAGTTACAAGCACTGAGGTTTGCACTCATCAGGCGCTTACCCCATGAATAGTTACGTTTTATTAAACAAAATTCGATTTTGTTTTTAACCGGCCGGCACCCTGTAACAAGTTACAACACCGTGGTTATTTACAGTTTAAGTACCCATGGGGTGAGTAGTTACTATTTAAAATAATTCCGCCTCTTTATGAGCTGAATTTATAACCAAATAGAAAAATGCCTCAACCTCCAGAAATTACCGTCCAGATTATCCATATCGAAGGCCCGCTTAAAGGCCAAATTCAGGAATTGAACCAGCCACAACTTGAAATTGGCCGTCACAAGTCCTGCCAGATCAAATTTCCGGCTGATTTGACTATAATTTCTCGAAAACACGCGACTATTACAAGGGAAGGCAACAGGTTTAAAATAACAGATCACAGCGGCAATGGCACCCTGGTAAATTCTCACCCAATCAAAGAAAATTATTTAAAAGATGGTGACGTAATAACTATTGCTCCAGGCGGCCCTAAATTCAGCTTCCTGGCCGAGATTCACCAGGCCGCGGCAACTGTGCCGCCGGAAAGCCCGCAACCGTCAGAGCCCTCAATTCCGACAGAGCCTCAAAAATCGCCCCCGGCTCAGCAGTCGCCGCCTTCCAGACAAACTCCGGCGGCTCAACCACTTCCTGATTATCAACCATCACCGCAACCAGAACCGATTAAACCGGCACCTCCTCAGGCTGATGTATCACCTGTTCCACCTGTCGCATCGGAAAAGCCGATTACGCCTTTTGTTGTTCAATATGGCCCGACAATTAACTCATTCGACACCATGCCCGTTACCATCGGCAGACATCCGGAATGTAAATTTATAATTGACCTTCCGGAAATACTGGATCATCAGGCCCTGATTAATTTTCATAACAGGCAGTTCACCCTGGATGATCGTACGGGTCAGCAACGGGTTCTGGTCAATGGTTCATCCATTCAACAGGAGACAATTCTTCAGCATAATGATGAAATTGCCCTCTCTGCCAATGGGCCTTTTTTTCGTTTTCTGGAAGGTGGACGGCTGGTGGAAATCGAAAAAGAACCTGTCATGGAACCTGAAGAACCAAAAGATGATAACGCGTCTCAGGTTCATGAAACCGGTTCGAGCCCCTCAAAAAAAATCAAATCACTGTTTGATAAATTTTTAAAACATTAATGCCTTTTTCCTGGATCCGCCAAAAAATATAAACGCGGAAAGATTCGGTGCCCTGTGAGCAGTTACTAAATTATTTGATGTTGTTCAAATTAACCTGTAATCTTCTGGCATCAGCCAGATCATGTGCGGCATAACTATGCCGGGGGTTATATTTAAGGGCCAGCTCCCATTCCTTTATGGCCTGCTCAAGATTTTCCTTAAGAAAATATTTTAACCCCTGCTTGTAATGTAAATCAGCTTTTTCTTTATCAATCTTTACAGGTTGTTCTTTATCAATCTTTGCAGATTCGACAATTTTCGCTGTAGATTTTTTCTGATCGGCCAATTGTTTTTCTATCAGAGATTTAATCTCATCAACATCCCTGTAATCCGGATTCAGCCGCGATAACAATTTTATGGCTCTGGACAGATTTCCCTGTTGCAGCTCCCTTTTCCCCTCCCGGTAAATCGTCATCTCTTTTATTCGCAAAGCATCAGGATTGCCGGGATCAATAAGCAAGGCTCTTTTTACCTGGGCCAGAGACTTTTCATACTGTTCCAGCTCCAGATTGCATTCCGCCTTGGTTATCCATAATTTCAACAGGCCGGGTGACCTTATAGGTTCTCTCCTGGTACTTGACGAATAATCCAACCGCTTAACATCTCTGGCTGTCGGCTCCGGGGCAATTCTCATGCAGGCGGATTGATAATTAATGGAGGCTGGACGGGTAATACGCTGCAGGGAGGTAAAAGCCTGTTCATCAGCAGGATCGGCAGCCAGAGCTTCTATGAACTCATTTCCGGCTGCCGACAAATTACCTTCCCGCTGCAACTCTAAACCGGCCAGATAATGTTCACGGGCCATAGATTTCAGCCGATGGCTCAATGATTCTATCCTTTTCTCAGCCTGACGGTCTTCAGGCAGCAGGCCATGAAGAATCCGCCAATGATATAATGCCTGGCGCAATTCTCCCCTGTCCTCACATGACAAAGCCCTGGCCCTCGTCTTAAACTCGAGATCCGGAAAACGACTGGTCGGCAAAGAGGCGCAACCCGACAAAATCAGGAACAGCAGCCATATGAGGGAGAACCTGACAAAAGCTGTGCATGTTATCCGCTTAACCAAACCTGCAATATGCCTTAAAGAGAACAAAGAGGATATCCCCTTTCAATAATTAAGTGGAGTACGTAATGGCGGCATTCCTGAACGTCTTACACTTATGGAGTTGTCGCCGCCTGAGTGTACTTTATTGGTAACTGCTCACGGGCTAAGCGTCCTAACTTCGCTACCCCCTGTAATTATTGTAACTGGTTACAGGGTGCCGGAGATTTTCGTGATCAGTCCGGTGCCGCCATAGTCATACGTAAACCGGGCTGATCGCGGAAAGAGGTAAGCACCCTTAAAAACAGGGCATAAACTTCGACTCCGTTCGGTATCCTGTGAGCAGTTACGTTTCACCCAAAACAAAAGTCGGAGACTCCTGGACAGATAGCGATCAATAAACCACACCTTGACTTTTGAGAAGGCACGGCCTGTAAGCGTTTCAGGGATGCCGCCATGTGCCCGTTTCAACGCTCGCGA
>JANTFJ010000214.1 GCA_024763495.1 Desulfobulbaceae bacterium
GTCTCGTACCTCGCTTACCTGCCCAACTCTGTGTTATTTGTCAAAAATAATGCTCCGGAAAGCGAGTTGGCGAGACTCCGAGATATCAACTATATAGCTGTGCTTATTTTTGGCAAATGCCTCGGAGTCTGGCGCTTAGCTGATTTGAGAAAAAATGTCTATTCTCGGACAACCTCCTGGCCCGGATAAAATGGACATTTTGAGAAGTGATCTAATTGCAGATCGCTTTTCTAAATGTTCAGATTGCGCTTTGGAATGCGAAGTTATTTTTGCGTGAGTCATAAGCGCGGACTTCGAAAGAAATTAATGTTCTGGCCCTAAACTCAGGAGTTATTTTAACATGACCCAGGCCGCTACTTTGAAAAAAATAATGTCCTCATCCGTATCCGCAACCCGGCAGGGAGAAGACCTGGCGGCTTTAACCGCTGTCTCGGCTCCGCCACGAGTTATATGCGTGACCAGCGGCAAGGGCGGGGTTGGTAAAACCAATATTACCGCTAACCTGGCCTATGCCCTGGCCAGGATGGATAAACAGGTTCTGGTTCTGGATGCTGACCTTAACCTGGCCAATATTGATGTTCTGCTTGGACTTACGCCCCGTTACAATCTTCATCACGTTTTTCTGGGCGAAAAAAGCTTAAGTGAAATCCTGGTCAGGGGGCCGGGCAATATAATGATTCTGCCGGCCAGTTCCGGAATTATGGAACTGGCTGATTTAACAGAAAGCCAGAAGATTTATTTTTTGAATGAAATGGAAGGATTAGGAGAAAAAATTGATTTTATGCTGATAGACACCGGGGCCGGGATTAATAATAATGTAATTTATTTCACCCTTGCGGCCCAGGAACGGATCATTGTTTTAAATCCGGAGCCTACTTCGCTTACTGATGCCTATGCAATGATAAAGGTGCTTTCCAGTAACTATGATGTAAAAAAATTTCGGATTATGGTTAATTCCGTCTTTTCCGAGCAAGAGGCCTTGAAAGTTTTTAATCAGCTTACCAAGGTAGCTGATCGTTTTTTAGACTCTTTATCGCTTGATTTTATGGGATATGTCCCGGTTGACCCTCAACTGCCTAAGGCCGTGCGCCGCCAACGGCTAGTGGCTGAATTGAGCCCTGATTCGCCGGCTGGTTTACGTTTCGTGAAATTGGCAGAACAACTGTGCCGGGAAAAAAATCAACAGCATATTGACGGAAATATTAAATTTTTCTGGAAAGGACTGTTCAACCTGTAATATACTGATTGTGTAACTATTCACATGGCACAGAACGGAGTCTATGTTTACCTCTTTTCACGATCAGACCGGTTTACGTATAACTAATACGCTGCGCCGACCTGATCGCAAAATCTCCGGCACCCTGTAAGTAGTTACAATTACGGTGGTTAGTGAAGTTAGGACGTTTACCCCGTGAGTAGTTACTTGATAGTAATTTTGCCTTTCAGGTGTTTTTTTATCTTGGGAAACAAAATTTGATGAAATTATTAAATTCAACAAAAGAAAATTGGCCGGATAATTTTTTTGCAGAGGCCGTCAATGCTTAATATGCAACGACAAGGTTCACCCAAGTTCAAGGATTACACCAAGACATATTTTAGTCTTGAAGGGCAGCTCACTCCTGAGAAACGGGGTGAGCTTATCATGGATTATACCCCTTTAATTAAATACCTGGCCAGCCGGCTGGCCTCCCGGCTGCCGCCCCAGGTAGCCCTTGATGATCTGGTGAGCAGCGGGGTAATCGGGCTTATTGATGCTATTGATAAATTTGATCGGTCTAAAAATGTTCAATTTAAAACCTACGCGGAGTTTCGCATCAGGGGAGCAATGCTTGATGAACTTCGTTCGCTGGACTGGGTGCCGCGTTCCATCAGGAAAAAGTCTCATGAGCTGGAGAAAACCTATTCTGCCCTGGAAAAAAAATTAGGCAGGCCTGCAACAGATGAAGAGGCGGCCGAGGCTCTCCATTTATCCCTGGATGATTTTTATTCGCTGCTGGATCAAACCAGATCGGTATCTTTCCTCGATATCGAATTGCTGCGGCAGAAAAATCCCGACACCATTCAGGGCAACAGCCTGGCTGAGGCCTTTGCTGCCGGCAGTCGCGATCCTTTTGCTAAAATTAATCTCGGACAAATCCGTGACCTGCTGGCTCAGGCAATTGATCAACTGCCTGAAAAAGAACGGCTTACCGTCTCTCTTTATTATTATGAGGAATTAACCATGAAGGAAATAGGTAAGGTGCTGGGGTATACTGAGTCCCGTATTTCCCAGATGCACAGTAAGGCTATGATGCGTCTACGTTCAAAGTTGAAAAAGACATTAGTTGATGCATGACTATATTATAAGTAAATTTAACCATTTGAGGAGTATGTGAAAAATGGCTGATACCGATATGAAAGTCCTTGTTGTTGATGATTTTGCCACCATGCGGCGAATCGTAAAAAATATTCTGGTACAACTTGGTTATAAAAATATTGTTGAGGCTGATGATGGCGCAACAGCCGTTGAACTGCTTAAACAGGAAAAGGTTGACATGATTATCTCTGACTGGAATATGCCTAAAATGACTGGTCTTGATCTCCTTAAGCATGTTCGGGCTGATGAGCAGATGAAGGATACGCCGTTTATCATGGTAACAGCCGAGGCCCAGCAGGATAATATTATTCTGGCGGTCAAGGCCAAAGTCAGCCAGTATATTGTCAAACCTTTTACCGCTGAAACCCTGGGGGAGAAAATAGATAAAGTTTTTGGTGGCTGATTAAAAAAATGGCTGAAAATTCCGATTCTAAAAATTCACTGGATGTCGAGTTACCTGAGGAGCCTGATAGCAGTGATTTAGAGAATGATTGGGAAACAGCCTTTAAAGCTGAAGATTTTTTTGTTGATGACGGTGACGAGGCAAGTGATTTTTTCCTGGCAGACGACAATTCCGGTGAAGACTTTGATCTTGCCGCCCTGCTTGATCAGGAATCTGCCGGTATTTCAAAGGATTCCGCTCCTGCTCCGGACAAAGAAATTCAGCATGAGCAGCCGGATGAAACAGTTGCCGATGAAGATTCCGGAAAAGTTTCAGGACTTCCCATTTTTCCGGCGGTTCTGTGGCAGCGATATAAAAATTTTAAAATTTATCAGAAAATTGCTGTTCCAGCCCTGGCTGCTTGTCTGGTCTGGGCAGCTATTTTTGTTTTCAGCGGTAAAACACCGGAGCAGAAAACAGCCGATTCAGTCCCTCCTCCTCCTCCTCCTGTTGTTGCGGAAAAAATAACTGAAGATCGTCCCCATTCAACGCTTCCCCCGGTGAAACCGGAACACTCCTCGCTAAAAGTAGTTGATCAGGCAGTAGAGTCGTCTAAAAAAACATCAACCACAGCCCTGTTGCGGAAAAAATGGCCTTTTTCTTCATTTCTTATTGCCTCGGAGCAGAAAGGAGACAAGAAAATCATTTTTGTTGCCATTGATCTTACCCTCATCACCCTCCTGCCGCAAGGCGCCAGTCCACCTGAAGAAAAAGAAGCTTTTGTCCGCGATTTGATTTATCAATTTTTTGTCAATCAACCCGCCTATGAGCTTAAACGTTATTCCCTGGCTCGGGGGGAAATGATTCGCAGGCTGCGTTCCTGGATCCTCAGGCAATGGCCGGATTCACCCATTGAAACCATTACCTTCAGCCGCTATCAGGTTCTCAAGTAGTAAAAATGTAACTGCTCACAGGGCACCGCATATTTTCGCGATCAGCCTGTCTTACATAGCACAAGTATGCTGCGCCAGTCTGATCGTGCGCAGGTGAAGTGCCGCTGAACAGTTACAAAATAATATTATTTTTCTGTTTTCTGTCCTCTGTTTTCTGTCCTCTGGTTATCATAGCTGCAGGTCAGGCCGCAGTAATTGCTGAAAACCAGCTTCTCCCCGAATTCTTTAATGTAATTGGGGGTCAGGGGAATTTTACCGCCGCCGCCCGGGGCGTCAACCGCGTAAGTAGGTACGGCCAGGCCCGACATGTGGCCGATAATTGAGCGCATGATATCCAGGCCGCACTCGATTGAAGTCCGAAAATGATTGGTGCCCCTGGTCATGTCGCCTTGAAAGAGATAATAGGGCTTGACCCGGATCATCAGCAGTTTCCGCAGCAGCTCCTGAATGATCTCCGGCTGGTCGTTAACCCCGCGCAGCAGCACGGTCTGGCAGCCCAGGGGAATCCCGGCGTCAGCCAGACGGGTGCAGGCCCGGCTTGATTCCTCTGTGATTTCCAGCGGATGGTTGAAATGGGTATTGATATAAAGGGGATGATAACGTTTCAAGACCTTTACCAGCCTGGTAGTAATTCGCATGGGCAGGGTACAGGGCGCCCTGGTGCCGATCCTGATTATTTCGATACTGGGAATGGCCCTCAGTGAGGCCAGCAGCCAGTCAAGATAATCATCGTCTAAAAGCAGGGGATCGCCGCCTGAGACCAGGACATCGCGAACAGCTGGAGTTTTCTTTAGATAATCAAGCCCGGCCTCAATGGTATCCTGGCTGATTACCATGCTTTTTGTTCCCACTTTGCGTTTCCTGGTGCAGAAACGGCAATACATGGCGCATTGCGAAGTAACCAGAAAAAGCGCCCGGTCAGGATATTTATGCACCAGGTTGGGAACCGGGCTGAGATGCTCCTCGCCCAGGGGATCGGCCATGCAGACCGTGTCGTTTAATTCCTGAATATCCGGAACCGCCTGTTTCCAGATGGGATCTTGCTTTTTCCTGATCAGGCTCAGGTAGTAAGGATTTATCCGCATGGGATAGCGAGTAACTACCCTGGCTGCTTCTTCGTTGTCAGGTTGAAGGGCAGGGGGGAGAGCGGAAATGCTGTTGATGTTTTTTTTTAGAAGATTACGCCACTGCATAGAGCCGATTTTTAAACTTCGCTAAAGGGAAATTCCGGATCGGAAAGTAATTTCGCTATCCGTTTTTTTCCCTTGGTTTTATCGGTATGAAAATTGATCAGTTTTTCAATAATCGGGATAATTTCCTTTTCTTCGACATTCCTGGCAATGCGTCGGCCCGCTTTTGGTCTGGGCCCGCCTTTGCCGCCGGCATAAACATGAAAGCCGCCCCTGGAGGCAAAAATTCCGATATCGGTTATTACGGCGTTTGCGCAGTTTGCCGGGCAGGCTGACACGGCAATTTTTACCTTGGGTTTGACCATACGCCCCGTA
>JANTFJ010000215.1 GCA_024763495.1 Desulfobulbaceae bacterium
TATCGCGAACGTTGAAACGGGCACATGGCGGCATCCCTGAAACGCTTACAGGCCGTGCCTTCTCAAAAGTCAAGGTGTGGTTTATTGATCGCTATCCATAAAACTCATAATCGTGAAAAATACCGAACTGTAACTGTTTACAGGGTTCCGGAGATTTTCGTCATCAGTCCGGTGCCCTGTGAGCAGTTACCATAAAATTTTCATATAAATTCCCCGGCAACATAAACTATTCCACAAAACGCTCAAAGTGATACCATTCAAAAGGATGCTCCCGCAAAGTTTCTTCCAGCAGGTCGGCATATTGTTGAGCTGCCTGCCGTATGGCTTCATCGCGTTCCGCCCGAGATGACGGCTTGATACAGATGGGCTGTGAGATAGTGAAATGATAACTGGTTCTGCCTGTTTTAAAGGTAAAAAAAACAAATAACGGTGCCCCGGAAACCAGGGCGAATACATATGGCGCTTCCGGCAGCAGGGCCTGACGACCAAGAAATTTTACCGGAACCGACCGCTGTTCCCGACGCCAGACAAGGTCACCGGTCATAGAAACCAGGCCGCCTGCCTTTAAACACCGGACTCCGGCTACCACATCGAACGGGGAGCCGCCATCCCGATCCACGCCGATTATTCTAATCCCTGACTCTCGCAGACTCTGCTTCTGGATTTGTTCAATATCCTCTTTTTCCTTGATCCCCATGTAGAGCAACAGATTCCAATCGTCATGCTGCTGCCGGAGAAGATGGGCCGCTGTCTCCCAGTTGCCCAGGTGTGACATCAACACCACTCCGCCGCTGCCGCCAATGGCCTTTTCCAGATGTTCCCAGCCCCGTGAAGTAAAAGATATATTATCCTGATCCTTACTCAAGAGCCGATCAAAATATACGGTGGTAAAATTCTGATACTGTTTAAAGGTACACCAGAGATGATATAAACCGTTGTTCCGCGGATAAATAATCCGGTAGAACCGGCGGCTTTCCTTAACATTACCTGAAAAAAGGAAATACCCGCAGGCAATGCATCTGGAGCTTATTGTAAATACCCAGGGGCCGAAAATTTTAGTCAACCTAATAAGGAAACGGTAAAAGAACCCCTTCATTTCCTTCTCCTGAACAGGCCTTTAAATATTCGGCTGGTTATCAGCCGGCTGAATGTTGCGGAATTTCGCCAGAAATCCTTAAAGGGATGAAAATGTGAAACCCGCTCCACGCCCTGCTGGTAAACAACTTGAACAGGAGTCTCAAGTACCGGAAGGTTATGTTGTCTTGCCTTTACTATAATTTCCACCTCGAACTGAAATCTTCTAGCCCTGGTTCCAAGATTTAAACTTTCCGGCAGGGGATATAGCCTTAAACCGCTCTGGGAATCATGGAGATAAGGGCCGCCGGAAATCCAGACCCAGAAATTGGAAAATTTACGCCCGAACCTGCTGGTCCAGGGTACGTTTTCCTGGGTCATTCCCTGGCGTCTTCCAACTATGATGGGCCGTTGCCCTGGAGGAACAGCCCTGATTAAATTCAAGGCGTCTGCCGGTTTATGCTGGCCGTCCGCGTCAATGGTAATGGCCCATTTTGCTCTTTGACCGGCAGCGATAAAACCGGTAAGCAAGGCCGCGCCTTTGCCCTGGTTTGTCTCATGGCGCAAAACCGTAATTCCGTTGATAGAGTCAACAACTTCAGCAGTCCGATCGGTTGAGCCGTCATCAATCACAAACAGCGGCATCTCAAGCTCAAGGGCCTGGCGAATTACCTCTGCCACCCGCTGCTCATGATTGTAAACCGGAATAATTACGACAAAATCGGAATGAGACAAACTTTTTCTCCAATCAGCATGAATGTCATGGAACTCGCTCTGCTCGCACCATGACCTACACAGGTACCACCCCCACGCCATGCGATGTCCTACCCCGCTGATCAGGTTGCGCACAGCGTTACCTGACAGAACGCTGACACCAAATCAGGGTAAAAAGGCCAGGGCCCAGGTTCCCGGCCCCATGTGAACCCCGGAAGTAAGGGAAAGAGGAGTCAGAACAATTTCAGCCTGGGGAAAAAGGGCGTCTATCTCGGGTTGCGCCACCTTAACCAGCCACTCTTTATTATCAGAATATTGCAGCATAATCAGTCCCCGAAAGTCCTTATCCAGTCTTTCCTGAAGTTTGTTTACGGCAAATTGAAGCTGTTCCGGTCGGTTACGAACAACCCCGACCTTAACTGCCCCTTTTTTTGTCGGGCTGACAACCGGTTTCATCCGCAAAAGATCACCGAAAAAGCCGCTGGTTTTTGACAGCCTGCCCCCGGCTGCCAGATATTTTAATTGATTTATAAAAATATATTCTTCACAGGAATTAATCGCTTTTTCGGCAAAATCAATCACTTTGCCCGGCTCATTAGATCCTGCGGCATAACGGGCAGTTAAGAGAGCAATAACCGCCAACCTTCCGGAGGCCGCTCCAGTATCCATGACCATTAGCCGATCATCTGGATCATGATTTTGTTTCCAGTGGCTGACTATGGCATAATTACCGGTATAAACCGCTCCGACACAGAGATACAAAACACGCTCAAACTGTTGCAGAATTCCGGCATAGCGCTGATGACGTTCAAAGGTCGAGGCCTGGGCGGTCGTAAGCTTAACGCCTTTTTTCAGGCGGGAATAAATCTGTTCCGCTGAAAAAGAACTCTCCGGTCGTGATTCATTACCGGAGACTATATAACTGTCCAGCAAAGTAATCCCGTGCTTTTCAGCAATTTCAGGAGAAATTGAACCAGCGGCATCAGTGACAATATGAACGGTCTGCCTGCCTGCCCGTAATGGTAAAGATAATTTTCCCTGGGCGTCAATATCTTCATCCGCCCATTTTATTACTTTACCCAGAGAAGCCAGTTCAGACCGAAAATCATCAGGACAGCGGGTGTGAATATGGACTTTCAAGCGGGATTTATCCGGCACAAGTATTATACTTTTGCCAAATTTACTGAATTTGTTTTTAAGATCAAGGTCAGTGTTATCAAGATCAATTACCGCGTCCACGCAATAACTCTTGGTGGCTGCCGTACTGAACGAATCCCTGATTTTCAGTTTACCCTTGAATAATCTGGATACCGGACAGGAAATTTTTTCCCGACCAGCCAGGATCTTAAAAAAAGCATCCAGAAAAATAAACATGCCGAGCGCGCCGGAATCAACTACTCCGGCCCGGTCAAGATCCGGAATCTGCTTTGAGGTGGCCAGTACCGCGTCCTGCAACGGGCCGCTTACTCGCGAAAAAGCGATTTCCCGCTTTAATGATTTGTCGCCTAACACCTGAGCCAGACGATCAAAAACATTCAGCATGGTGCCATCCTGGGGTTCAAGCACAGCCTGCCTGGCCTTTTCAGACCCGATGTCGGCCCATTTTGCCAAATCAGGAAAGGTATCGGCCCGGCAGAATTCACGAAAAAAAGAAACAGCAATATTTCCGGAATTGCCGAGAGCCGAGAGGGAAAGCTGTTCGTAGACATAAGCCTTATTCCAGTTTAAATCATGGAAGGGTGCCAGGCTGATTTTTAGATTTGAACCGGTATCGGCATCAGCCACCGGAAAAACATTGATCAGGTCAAGTAGATCTGCCCAGGAGACCAGGCATTCATATCCACCGCAAAATGCTTCATTGAAATATCCCATTATTTAATTCGTAACCGTTCACCAGGGAGCAAATTTTTGCAACATTTAAGTCTCTAAGCATTTACCAGTAAAAAAACCCAGCTATTCCTGCGGTAAAATTTTTCGTATGCCTAGACCTCGAACGAAAATCCTATTAAATAATAGATTCAGATATGGGGGGTTTTCGCCGTCAGTAGATACTTTATTGAGCGCTATCGTGAAAGGTTACAAATTTTTCGTCTAACGCCGAGATCGGCCTAACCCTGCATGGCTGGATCAAATTTTTTCCAGTCACCCCGTACATGAAAATGGATAGCGCTCAATAAAGTACACCCAGGCAGTGACAACCCCATAACTGTAAGTAATTCAGGGACGCCGCCATGCGCGTACTCCACACCCTGCGATAATACATCGGTATATCGCAGGGTTGAGCGCGTGCAGGGTAGTGTTCATGGAGCGCTTACTGAAAATGCGAGTTGTGCTTCCCAGTACTGCCGGGGCGCCTTTACGGTAAAAAAGACGAAAATATATCATGATATGACGCTAATCAACGTGACATCTTTAAATTCAGGTTTCTGGACTTGATGAGTCGTGAGCATCTTGGCAGGCATACAAACTTATCATCATTTTTCATATTCATCAAGGTGGGTATACATTTTGTTCTTTGTAAGACATATTGTAAGTTGGGCTTAGCCGTCAGCATGCACTTCTTTTGTCGGATTTGCCTGGTTTCGTATATCTCCTCGGTATATCGCAGGACATGGAGCGTGTGCATGGTAGTGTTCATGGTAGTGTTCATGGAGCGATTACCTGAACTGTTACCAATATGTTCCTTCTTATGGATGCCGCTTGTCATTAACCATTTTTACGAGAACCGGTTGAAAAATTATTTTGTCAGCTTACTGGGCCTTTGCCTGCTGTTTCTGTTTGGCACCGATAAAACAGCAGCGACCATGGAGACTTATACAATTGCCTGTGACAGCGACTATGCCCCGCTGACCATGCTTAATGCCCGGGGTGAGGCGCCCACTGTTTGTTGATATCTGGAAAAAATGGGCAGAGAAAGAATATGAATTATCAGCAAAAATTTTCTTTCCCAAGGGAAAAAAGTTTTATTCCCTGGCCGATTTATCCGGCAGACAGGTGGCCTCTATTGTTCCATATTATGCAGAGGTGCTGAAGAAGGCAAACCCTGCCCTGGAAATTGTGTCAGTCAAAGACTATACCGATCTTTTCGGCAGAAGAAGCTGGTTGATATTCTGGACAAAGCGCTGGATGCGATTCCTGAAAAAAAAATAACTGCTGACAGGGCACCGAATCTTCCCGCGATCAGCCTGTCTTACACAGAACAAGTATGCGGAGTTTATGCCCGAATGGGTGCCAGCCAGATCAAGCACAGCTAAAGTACACGGAGTCTCACTTCGTTAGCTTACCTCTGAACGATAGCGATCAAGAAACCACACCTTGACTTTTGAGAAGGCACGGCCTGTAAGCGTTTCAGGGATGCCGCCATGTGCCCGTTTCAACGCTCGCGATAATACATCAGGTATA
>JANTFJ010000216.1 GCA_024763495.1 Desulfobulbaceae bacterium
AAAAAATAATGCTCGCAATATCAACTATATGGCTGTGCTTATTTTTTCAAAATGCCTTGATTTGAGAAAAAATGTCTATTCTCGGACAGCCTCCTAGCCGAACATTTACGCTTTTTCTTTTCGTTCAAACCTGATTATCAATCATGATCGGTTCATTGCCACGCCTTCATAACACCTGAGAGCTTCGCGGTAATATCGTTTATTCTCGCCTCCCTTACTCCGGCATCTTTTGCCAGGCCTGGCCACTGGCTGGCAGCCTCTTCGACTTCACCAATAATCTGATTTGCAACCGCAGGTTCCAGCTCATAGTTTTCAGCCAGATCTAAACAATATGATTTTTTAATAATTTTACCATGCCCGGCCACCGTGGTGGAGTGTTCACCGCCTGGTCCTGGACTAAAGGTTAGATCATAGGCCGGAGACAGCGACCAGATTCCATCTTGATCATTCAGCAGGAAGCTGAAATTTTTCACATGGTCATCACGATTATGGGTCAGGACATTGAAAACCATCAGGCGAAAGGCCTGCTTCACATCTTCATGATTTCTGGTAAGCAACAAGGTTACCTTGAGAAGATCGCCATAATCACAGGAAGGAATGCGGAAATTGGCCTGGATGAGATTGCCGAAAGTATGGGCATGAATACGATGGTTTCGTTTTTTTCGATCAAAGCGCTTTGCCCCGAAAAAATGATCACCTTCCCTGGTATGAAAAAGTCGATACTCTGGCATCCAGATTCCGGCTGCTGTAGCCATCCTGGCATAGGCATACTCTACCTTACCACTGTCAAATCCATCTTCACGGGCCGCAAACTTGACCAGCCAGTGCTCAAATCCCGCAGGCAGGTCTCCTTCACCGGCCATTAAGGAATCCTGACTTTCATTAAAACCCACCAATACTTTGGGCCGTGCTCCGCCAGAACTGCCACCTGTCCGCAACAGCAGAGGCAGTACCTCGGTTGTAGCCCCGTCATAGACCTGCATTGCCTCGCTAGCCAAATCATGAAGATTAATTGTGGCGTCAGTTTCGGCTAAAGACTTTGGAGGGTGATAGGTTAAAGCACCCATGGTGTGGAGTCCCAGGTAGAGCAGGCGATCAAGGGGAGTAATAGTAGCCGGATCGAACCCCTGACTGCGGAAATGGCAATCCATCAGCAACAGCCCCCAGCCATCCGGCAACGAGTCAGCAAATAAGCCGAACAGAGGCCCAAACTCACGTTGCTTATGTTCTATTAAGCCAGGCTTGCACGGTAGGATGAAGGGTGACAGCTCTAAGCCGGTTTGTAACCAGGAAGTATCATATTCAAAATAGAGACGATTCTGCTGCATCGCCAGTATGCCAACTGGTACGGAGTGACTGGAACTGGTGGTAAAGTTTACTTCTATTTCCAGCAGGGGTGACTTCATCTTAACGAATCCCCCTTTTGCGCATTTTAACTGAAGCTTGCTTCCGGAGGCTTGTCAAGGTGGTGGCTGGAGGCGGGTTGAATAGGTCGGCAAAGTCTTCCAGTCTTCCCAAGGCATGGGTTAGGCGCAACAGATTTTGCAAAGAGACCTGGCCGGTAGTTTCAAAACGCTTCAAAGATGATTCACTTACCCCGGCTTTGCTGGCCAGGGTTGAGCGTTTGAAGCCGGCTTCGAGCCGGAGCTCTTTAAATCGCTCAGCCAACAGCATGGCTGTTTCCTGTGGGGTGAGAAGATTTGGTATCATGGCAACACCATACCACAAAACGAAACAAAAGACAATATTTGACCATTTATGTCGTTAAAAACGAAGTAAAAGGTCATATTTTATCTATACAAAATCCCTTTATTGACTCCTTATAATAGTAATGTTTAAGAACCGGAACGACGAATCAGGCATGCCATGAGCAAAAACAGCAGGGGCATGACAAGATAAAAACACCATCCCGTTGCCGAGGCATCAGCAACCAGGGGATGACCGGCATAATCAGGCATGATGTCCGGTTTTACCCTGTGTCCGGCCAGCTTATGCAGCAATGGGAGAATTTCCTCAGGGCTGTTGGAATAACTTTTCTCATGCCTGCCGTTATATTCATACTCAATCAGGCCGTAATTGTCATCTTCCGTTCCACTGAACAGACCGGATAATCGGGTGTCGGCAAAGATTATTTCCAGCCTGGGAACATCACGCCGCAGTTTGGCCAGCACTTCATGTTCCAGATCATACAGGCGGCTGTCCTGCCGGGAAAGATGAATGGTAATTTTCAATGGTTTGTTCATTTGGCGCAAAGCCCTGGCATCAGCCGGATTAAAAGAGTGTTTAAGGTTATCGCTGACGTCAATATAGCCTGGAGTCGAAATAATACCGGCAACCACAATCAGGACAGCAGCAGCAGCCGGAAAAATTATTTTTATTTTAGCAGCTGTTTTTTTGCCCGGATGGATCAGGATAGAGGCGGAAATAAAAAATAAAAGCGACAGGCCGCAAAAAGCGGCAACAGCCGGAGAAGACAGCAACCCGTTTTCAAATTGGCGCAGCAGGGTGGTAAGCGACCAGGCAGCCGGTATGGCAAGCCATCCGCCATTGGCTCCGGCAAAATCCAGCACCCAGGAGCCCAGGGTTGCGGCAAGACATATCATTGCTGCGCTGGGCAGGGAATCGCAAATCGCGGCAGCGAACATGGCAATACAGGATATTGTCAGGGAATAAAGCGTATGTCCCAGAATTAAAGTGAGTATTTCAGGCAGATAAACAGCGCCGCCCAGCCAGCGCCAGATGACAAAAACCGAAAACGCCGGGGCCATGATCAAACCCCAGACAACAGTCAATGCCGCAAGTTTTATGGCATTTAAAGAAAAAGGCGACAGGGGCAGTTGCAGCAGTAGTTTTAAGGCGCCGTTTTGTTTGTCCTGGCCGACCAGACGAATTATAACAAAGGGCAGCAGCAGGGTTTCAACCAGATAATATGCCCCGAAGGTCGGTACGAAAATCCCCTCCAGAGGGTTCATCCCGCTTGCCAGCTCAGGATAAGATAATGCGGTTCGGCTGGCCTGGCTGAATAAATCCACGGCCTGGATAAAACTGAAGCCGGTCAGCATCGCCAATATTATCAACATGGCCCACAAGGCCGGAGAGCCCAGCAGAACACGGATTTCCTGAACCAGCAGCAGGCGCGATATCTGCAGTTTAGACAAGGGCAAGAAATACCTCTTCAAGGCCGCCGGATGCAAGCCCTGCCTGTTTCCGTAATTGTTTGAGCGACCCGACAGCCGTTACCCGACCGCTGTTCAACAGGAGAAAACGATCGCATATTTTTTCAGCTTCGCTTAACTGATGGATGGAGAGAAGCAGGGGGCGCCCGGCCAGGGTCTCCCGCAGTAATGTCATTATTCCCAGGGTCTGACGCAGATCAAAGCCGTCAAATGGTTCATCCAGCAAAAGTAAGGGCTGAGGGGAAAGCAGACCAATCAACAACAGCAGTCGTCGCCTATATCCCTTGGACAGGGCCTTAACCCGTGTTTTTAGCATGGCTTCCAGTGCAAGCCGTTTGATCAGTTGTTCAAGTTGACTGTCCGGCGCTCCGTATATTTGCTGGAAAAATTTTGCCACGCCGCTGACCCGCTGTTCCTGGTATGGCAGAATGCCATCCGGCAGATAGTACATGAACTGTTTGGCCCGGCTGAATGAAAGTCGTTGATTCTGCCAATGGATCGTTCCATTGTCAACCGGCAGCAGTCCGCTGACGCATTCCATCAGGGTTGTCTTGCCTGCGCCATTTGGGCCTATAATGCCGAGAATTTCACCAGAAAATACAGAAAAACAGATATCGCTCAAGACCTGTTGCCCGGCAAAATGTTTGGCGATATGTTCGCATAGTAATAATTCAGCCATTTTTGGATATCTTGTATCTTGGGGTCATATCTTGGGGTCAGGTCTTGAAAAGCCACATTTCCTCTTTGGCTTTAGCTGCTGCCCGGCTTACGGTGGAATAGTGAATTTCCAGGAAGTCACCGATTTCCTTCAAGGTGTAGCCATGAGAATAATGGGCTGCATGAATTGCGGCATTCCGTTTCTTTTTGTCATTGCGATCCCGGAGAGGAAAAAGCTTGTCCAGAGAGGGGCGACCAGTGAAGCGTTGCGCTTTTGGAATCTCTTTTATTTCCTTTTTTCCCTCCAGTATTTCCTGCATTCTGGCAACAAAACCTTCACCGCCAAGAATAATTTGCCCAGCTAGTTTTTTCCACGGTTTTTCCTGTCCGCCAGCCATGCCGTCTGTCACAAACTTACGGTAAAGTTTACGAGCCTTTTTTCTATGATTTGCAAATTGGCTAAGTATCCAGTCAACATGAAGAAACTCCAGCTGTTTTACAGCCTGAGCTGTTGGTTGATAGCTGCTCCAGGAGTAGTCACGAGGGTGGGAAACCATTGCCGCCGCCACCGGATTAAGAACTATATAACGGCATAGCTCAAGAAGGTGGGACTGTTTTTCCACCAGAATAGCTTTGTAACGTCCCTGAAAGACATGCCCCACCCTATGGTGCTGCCAGTTGAAGCGTTGGGTGTAAACGCCATTCAACTGCCGCATTCCAAGGGATAAATTCGGATCCGGAGTTTCAAGCAATAGATGGTAGTGATTATCCATCAGGCAAAAGGCGTGACAGACCCAGTTGTATTTTTCGACTGTCGAGGAGAGGACATCAAGGAACAACCGGCGGTCATTGTCAGCAAGATAAATATTCTGCTTTGCGTTGCCGCGTGCCGTAATGTGGTATACTGCACCTGGAAACTCTATTCGTAAGGGTCTAGCCATATTTTTACCTTAACATAACAAGTGTGGCTTTTCAAGACCTGACCCCCATGGGTGAAAGATGAAAAAGATCGTAAAAACAACTGCGTTATTATCAACCGCCTTCCTCTGCCCATCCCTGGTAATGGCTGAAACCACTACCGACAGGGAAATCCTGCACCAATTGGCGGATATGTCCAGAAAAATGGAATATCTTACCAATAAAATCATGAGTCAGCAGGATCACATCAACGAGTTAGAGAAAAAACTGTCCTATAAAAATATTGGCACGGCAATGGAAACAAGTGCTGCCGCCGGCAGCCCGATCAAGCTGGCCAACAAAGCTATAGATCAAATAAAAATAAAAGGCGATCTCAGGGTACGTTACGAGTATAGAGATCGA
>JANTFJ010000217.1 GCA_024763495.1 Desulfobulbaceae bacterium
GGGATGCCGCCATGTACCCGTTTCAACGCTCGCGATAATACATCAGGTATATCGCGGCGTTTAAACGGGTGCAGGGTGGTGTTCATGGAGCGCTTACCTTTCATCCTTGACGCGACACCAGGAGGTTGCCCGGGAGTGCCCCTTTTTCCCAACTCTGTGTTATTTTGAAAAAATGAACTGTAACGGCGCACAGGGTTAGGGGAAAAGGGCATTTTTAGACAGCCTCTCAGGGACTGAACGTAATTTAAGAGTGTGCTCAAGTTCCCTGACCAGTTGTCTGTTAACCGGCATCGGGATATTAAAACGATCGGCCTCAACGAGCAGGGCCCCGTTAATAGCGTTAATTTCCGTGGATCTGCTTCGCCTGACATCTTGAAGCATTGAAGAGATGTTGTCAGCAGTATCACGGCAGACCTGGAGAGTTGTTTCCTGAGGATCATGGGGCAGTCTGATTCCTCTGGCCTCGGCCACCAGTTCCCCTTCCCGCACCGCAGCCAGCATTCGAGAACGGGCCGGTTCCTCAAGCAGTTTTCCATTGGGGCAGTCATAAATAGCGGTCAGGGCGTTAATTCCTACATTTACCAGCAATTTATTCCAGATGTAACTGTCAATTTCCGTAGTAATTTCTGTGATAAAACCAACGGAATTCAATACATTGACAACTTTATTTAATTTTTTTTCCGCCTTGGGGGAAGGCGTTTGGCGAAAACCGATCCGGGTCAGGCCATTACCGCCATGCCGTACCCGGCCAGGCTCCAGCAAGGTAGCTCCCTGGGCTGTAACGCCAATGGCCATATCACAAGGAGACAGGATGTCAAGATGACTTATGCCGTTTTCCAGGGGAACAAGCAGGCTTTCGGAAAAAAATAATGGCCGGGCCCCGGACAGGGCTCCAGCCACATCAGCTGATTTCACACAAAGAAAAATTAAATCTGCCGGGCCGATTACTTCAGCATCAGCAGTTATGGTAAGCGGGCAGGAAAATTCCCGTCCATCATCAACAAGCAGAATTCTGTTGTTCATCTCGGCTGCCCGCTGCCGGTAATGATCAAGTAAAAAAATTTCATTACCGACTGTCCGGCTGAGATATGCCGCGAAAAGCGCCCCCAGGGCACCGGGGCCAATAACTGCAATTTTCATAGTAACTATTAAGTCAGAGGAACAATTTACCATTAACCCTGAACTATGGGATTGGAAATAAACCAGCATGGCTGGATCAAATTTTTTCCAGCCCCCCCGTACATGAACCGGGGGAGCAAATCTTCACAACACTTAAGTCTAGCCCAGATAACCTGGAAGAAAAATTAATTCTAAGGGACTACGCTTTTTCCAAGACTCCGCTTGGAAAGAGAGGCCTCTGGCAGTAAATTGCCGCATCGTAACTCAAGAAAAATTCAGTCTCTGTAGGAGCTCAGCCCCCTGAGCGATAAAACATGATGCAAAGCTCACAGCATGGATCGCCCAGAGGGCTGGGCTCCTACAGGAGCTTTATCGTTATCGTTCAAGCAGTCCCTTAAATTCCATCACTTGGGACTGAGCCGCATACTGTTGCTATGTAAGCAGGGCAGGTAAGCGAGGTACGAGACTCCGCAGAAAGGGCATTCTCGGACAGCCTCCCAGGACGGCGATCACCCATAACAGCGCTTACCCCTTTACTTAATGACAGCATCCTCGATAATAACCAGATATTTATAACCAGCGCCAAAATCTTTATCCTTACTCAATACGCCTTCAACCAGAACAACAGATTCAGGTTCCGCAGTATCGTTGGTGGTTACAACCAGATCATGAGTATTCTGCATGGGGTTGCCTGTTCCGTCCTGAATGTGAATCCAGTTTTTCCCCATGATATTGGGCGAAAACTTGAGAACCTTACCCCGAACCAGAATCTTTTTACCATTCAGCTCCTCAGCCCTGGAATAAATTTCATCAATGGTGACCCCATTATCACCTTCAGCTTTAGTTATTTCTAATTCCTGAAAAGGAACAATAGCCTTGGAACTGCCCATGGTAACCTTGGCTACTGCCTGCTGGTCAGCCGGACTTATGCCTTCCGCTGACATGGCCTTGGCAAAATTGCTTTCCGCTTTCTTACCATGAGGAGAGGCCGTAGCTGCCGCCCCTCCGGCCTCCCGGCCTTTTATCCCGGATGAAAAAATAATTTCATCAAAGGTGCGGTCAAGGGTACGGCTGTAGAAATTTTTCATAACCCCGCCGCTGAGCAAGGTTACTTCATCGCCGACTTTGACCTTGACCGGACTGACCGCTGCCCATATTTTTTTGCCGTTACTGTCAATTTGCAGATAAGTATAACCGCCGCTGTCAAAGGTTTCGACAATTGTCCCTTGCAGGTCAGCTGTTGCCGGCTGGGGAGTATGGGCAGCTGCCGCCTCCTCATGGCCTGATACGGCTATCTTTGTTTCTTCCTTGACCGGTGTTGTCTTGTTGTCCTGATTTGAACAGCCCGGCAGGGCCAGGGCCAGACAAAGGCCGGCCATTAAATAAATTTTTTTAGTTAATTTCATGTATTCCTCAATAGTTTAAGATAAATTTCCAACGACAGTCAGCGCCTTACAGCTTACCTTCTGCTAAAAGCAAAAGGCAAACCTGACAAATTTGTAACTATTCAGGTAGGGGCGAAAAACTGCCCAAACCACCGACCAGTAACTGTTCAGATGTGCTTTAGCTGTGCGTGATAAGGCTGGCGAAGCATACTAATGCTATGTAAGACAGACTTATCGTGTGCAGATGAAGTGCAGCTGAATAGTTACACAAAATTCAATATTCTCAATTCTCGAACAGGATCTTACGGTTCACTCAAAAATAAATTTATCATTTTTTCGATCAATCAAGGCAGTTCCTCCCCTGGCAAGGGAACCGAAAAGAATTTCCTCGGTAAGGGGGTCTCCTAATTCATTCATGATAAGCCTTTTTAAAGGCCGGGCTCCAAATTCCGGGCTATAACCTTTTTCAGCCAGCCAGTTTCTCGCTCGCTCAGTCAGTTTAAGGGCGACCTTTCTTTCGCTGAGCTGCCCCTGTAACTCAATGATCATTTTATCAACAATGAGTTTCATGACCTGGGGCTCAAGAGGGTTAAATGAAACAATATCGTCCAGCCGATTCCTGAATTCAGGGGCGAAGAGATCGCGGATCGCCCTCTTGTCGCCGCCTTTTTTGTCACCGACAAAACCAATGGCCTGACCGCTGGTTTCCCTGGCTCCGGCATTGGTTGTCATCAACAGGATAACATTACGAAAATCAGCCTTTCTGCCGGAATTATCGGTTAAGGTGGCATGATCCATGACCTGGAGCAGAATACTGAAAATATCCTGATGTGCCTTTTCAATTTCATCAAGGAGCAGTACACAATAAGGATGCTTGCGGATGGCATCGGTCAACAGTCCGCCCTGGTCAAACCCCACATAGCCGGGCGGAGCGCCGATCAGTCGCGCCACCGCATGTTTTTCCATGTATTCACTCATGTCAAAACGTTCAAAATGGATGGCCAGACCAGCGGCAAGCTGACGGGCAACTTCGGTTTTGCCTACCCCGGTAAGCCCGGCAAAAAGAAAAGCACCCGTGGGCCGCTGCGGATCTTTTAACCCGGCCCGGCTCCGTTTTATGGCCTTTGCCAGGACGTCAATGGCATGATCCTGGCCAAAGACAACCTCTTTCATCTTAAGGTCAAGCTCTTTGAGTTGAACCACATCAGAGCCGGATATGTTTTTAGCCGGAATACGGGCCATGCCGGCAATAACCGCCTCCACATCACGGACGGTAACGATTTTCCGCCTGCGACCGGATGCCAGCCGAAAGGCTGAGCCGACCTCGTCAAGCACGTCAATAGCCTTATCCGGCAGAAAACGTTCGTTTATATAGCGGTCAGCCAATTCAGCGGTAATTCTTAAAGCCGGTTGTGAGTAGCTCACCCCGTGGTGTTCTTCATAACGGGATTTAAGTCCCTTTAAAATGTCAATGGTTTCACTGACAGTTGGTTCATTAATATCTATTTTTTGAAAACGTCGAGACAGGGCCCGATCTTTTTCCACATAATTTTTGTACTCTTCATAGGTGGTTGAACCGATACAGCGCAGGGTTCCGGCCTGTAATGCCGGTTTCAAGAGATTAGAGGCATCCATGCTACCGCCGCTGGTGGCTCCCGCCCCGATAATAGTGTGTATTTCATCAATCAGGAGAATGACATTGCCTTTTTCTTCAACCTCATCAACCACGCATTTCAGCCGCTGCTCAAAATCCCCACGATACTTGGTACCGGAAAGCAACGCCCCCATGTCAAGCAGATGAATTTCCTGATCATGGAGAATTTCCGGTACCTGTTTCTCATGGATATGCAATGCCAGACCTTCGGCAATTGCGGTTTTACCCACTCCCGGCTCTCCCACCATCAGGGGGTTGTTTTTACGACGCCGGCAGAGAATCTGCATTATCCTCTGCAACTCCTGCTGCCGACCAATCAGGGGGTCAATTAATCCCCTGGCCGCCCGCTCGGCAAAATTGATCGTATATTTCTGGAGTGCGGTTTGAGATGTCTCTTTGTCCCCTTCCTTCCGGGCCGGACAGCAAGCCGGTTCGTCATCCAGGCGATGAGAAATACATTCCACCACGTCCAGGCGGTTCAAGCCCTCGGCCTGGAGAAAATAAACCGCAAAGGAATCAGGTTCGGAAAAAATCGCGGTCAGGACATCACCGGAATCAACTTCTTTTTTGCCGCAGCTCTGGACATGGGCAATGGAACGTTGGAGAACGCGGTTAAAACCAATGGTCTGGGTCGGCTCCCGGACATTGTCCGGCAATAAGGGCAGGTTTTTGCTGAAAAACTGTTCAATACTGAGCTTGAGATTGTCCACGTTGCCACCGCATTTAGCTATAATCCTGTCAGTAATCTCATCATGGAGCAGCCCGAAGAGGATATGCTCAACAGTTACATGCTCATGGCGGCGGGTTTTTGCTTCACGAATGGCCATTATCAAGGCCATTTCTACTTTTTGATTTATCATACTCATGGCATATTATACTTAAATAATGGTAACTGGTAACTACTCATGGGGTAAGCGCCTAATGAGTGCAAACCTCAGTATTTGTAACTGGTTGCAGGGTGCCGTAGATTTTTGTGATCAGACTGGCGCAGC
>JANTFJ010000218.1 GCA_024763495.1 Desulfobulbaceae bacterium
TGAATATCTCTATACGCTGGGGAGTAAGCTTTATGCCCGCATTTGAAAATTTTTCTTTCAAAAAATCCCTTGCTTCTGCCGGAGACATTCTATGTTCCGTTTTTTTATTCATACAATTCCTTGTTACAATTTATTCCTAATTGCAAGATACTTTAACATGCAAAAGCATACAAGACTTTTTTTAGCTTTTTAATCCGGAAATCTTCCGGCTATCATGACAATGCCGCATGGCTCAGCGGCCAGGATAAAAAAATAAATACCTCCTTTATTATCTCCCTGTGCAAGATGTCATTGCCCCCTGCCCTTTACCCAACGGTAAAATGAACCGGCCTGGACAGTTCCTATTGCACAGGGTTTGGTTTTTCAATAAAATACTCAAAATTCCGGGATAGCGAGAAAGCCAGGATGTGGATCAGGAAGTATACCAAGGAGAGAATGAATATCTTTAATGAGGTTTAGGCATATTGGCCTGCTTTATAATTCTTTTTCAGCATATTGCAAAGCATCTCGGTAATTAATAACTTCCTCTTAGGAGATACTTCATATTCAAGTATATCATCGAGAGATGCCTGAGTCCCTTCTATGCGGGATGATAAAACCGCTTCCTGAGTCATTAAAGGGCTGAGAAACAGAAGAAGGTTCTGGATATTTTCTAAAAGCCCATCAAATTTTGCCAAGGCAGAGTTGGCTTTGATGATGTTTGGTAATAATGACACCCAAGCAATCTTTTTGAGAGGGAGTTTTTGTGGAATGAATGGTTTTAGCATTTTGTATCGTATCCTTTTGTTGAAAATACGATACGAAATTAATTTTATCAATCATTCATGATATGCAAGTTGCACATGTTTTTTTAAAAGCGAACCGAAAAATTCAGCGGCAGACGCTTTTTGCCCGTCCGCTGGAAGTTGATAAGAAATTGCTTTTTCAACAATATAGCCTCTGCAGGCTCGATTGCTGAAAAAGCAATTTCTTATCACCCACTGAGACGTTTCAGCGAATAAAGGCCGGAAAGACCTGCTATACGTACCGGAATTTTGTCAGGATTGTCGTCGGGCCTCCTGAGTTCCTGCCAGAAACTTCGGACAAACTCCCGGCTGCCGATAATACCGCTGTCGGTAAAATATCTGGTCTTTGCAAGAAAACGATCCGTACTGCCTGGGACAAATTTCTTTTTTACCTCCCTGGAGGCAGCTTCCGGATTTATGCTCTGCAACTTATCACTTTTCAGGCCCCCCGCCTCATATACAAATCGTCTGTATCGGGCAAGACGTTCATCTGAACTTAACCCCACGCAGTCTTCAAGCCCGAAATCAAGGGAAAGGAATCGATCTCTGTTACCGGTCTGGATGTGCCGGCCAAGTCCGTTCCATCGATATTCATCAGGTGTCTCAACAAGGCCCGCGCGTACCGGATTCAGGTCAACATACGCCAGCAGATTGATAAGGGTCTCACCGTTCTCTACGAGAACGCTTTTAAATCTGTCGCACCAGAAAAATCCTCTGCGATTATGTTTTTTATTGTAATATCGGGAAAAGCCCTGCTTTATCTCCTTCATGAATTCAGAAAGCTTTTCCCATTTCCCCTTTAACAGGGGAATCCGGCCGGGCATAAGGACCTTTTTATCACCGTGGTACCGTATAAATCTTTCCTTGATATTCTCATCTGAATATTTAGAGCCTGTATGCATGCGTACCACGAGATGAAAATGGTTGCCCATGAGGCAAAAGGTAAGAATTTCAGCAAAGTATACAGAGCTAAGATGCCTGATATGCTGCATCAGATAATCCTTTTCAGCGTCTCCAATGACAAACCCATCCAGTGCTGTGCGGGACATAACGTGATAAACCGCCGTCTCTCCTTCAACTATCATACGTGCCTTACGTGGCATGAGAATCTCCTTGTATCAATGCAATTATCAAATACTGAGGGTATGACTTTAGTTAACATAATGACAATATCTGCGGGGCAACACGATGTCAAGTATAATTCGCCTGTCCCCTTGTTCTTCCTATACGTAAAGAGCGAAACATAATTTCATCGTGGTATGCGCTGCATAATGAGCCAAAAGCAGATTTGACCCCTTTTTTCTCTCAAGTCATTTTACAGTGCAACAAAAAAGATGCTTTATCCGAACAATTATTAATAACAGCGTGTTCTCAAAATAACATGTCTATAGTAATAGATCTATATCTTGCATATTGTTCAATAAACAACACGACATAGAGTAACAATACTTTATACCGTGCTGTTTCCAAAAGCGCAATCCATATTGGTGCAACCAAAAAGGTGCTATGATAATTCTTGTATTTCAGTTAGTTAGATAACCATCACCCTGTTTTTGTTTTTCCCTGTCTTTATGTATCATGAAAAGAATCCCCTTTTCTTTAATTTCCGTTTTCTTTCTTTTGGTTATTTTTTAAAAATAAAATATAAACCTTTTATTACAGATAGTTAAAAATAAAAGTGCGGCCATGCCTGTTCCAGGTACGTAAAATGCTTTTACTTATTTCATTATCAACTTGATGAATTCGTAAAAAGTCCTGTTTTAGTTACAATGACACAACATATCATGGCATCGACATGAAGTGCCATTTTATATAGTGATATTCCTGGATTATGGCTCATTTGTTCGTAAATATTCGACTAAAAAAAATTATACAGGATTAACAGGATGTTCAGGATTTTTTTACAAAAATATCCTGCTAATCCTGTCTGAAAATATAATATTTGAAAGCTATCCGAACATTTACATTTGTTCGACTTTTCACGAATGCATCAATATTAAGAGGGAACCATGATAAAACATTATATATCATCCATTCTGCTTTGCCTGTTTTTTCTGTTCCTGCTGGAACCGGGAAACTGCTATGCCCTCCAGAGCCACGGCGCTGAGGAGGGGCTTTATGTCCACCAGATGGCTCATGTTCTTTTTATGGCTTCCCTGGCCTACCTTTACTGGCATACTCGCATCACAGAGGGTCTGGCCGGCAGAGGTTGGCGCTATCTTCGGCTTTTCTGTATCTTCTTTTTCTGCTGGAACCTGGTAGCCTTTGTCGGTCATAGTGCCGCAAGCGCCCTGCATACACAGGATATAATTGGGCAGGGCACATGGCATGCCCGGCTTCTATTGCCACTTGGCAAGCTTAAAATCTTCTACTATCTGGCAAAGATGGATCATTTCTTCTCCGTACCGGCTCTTTTTTTTCTTTTTCTCAGTCTGCGCACCTTTTATCGTGATGCAGAGGGAGGAGAAAAAACATGAACTCCATCCCCCTTGCTCCCACCATTATTGTTGATCTTATAGGCTCAAGCCTCTCCATCATCCTCACCTTTCTCAGCCTGCATTATGCCTACCTGCTCACTAAACGGCAGCCGGATAATTTTCTATGGGGATTCCTCTTCTATTTTACCCTGGCCATGGCTTTTTTTGCCATTTCACGTGGCATTGGTCATATAATCGGCCAGTTTCTCGAATTAAGCGGTCGGGGTTATATCTGGCATAAGCTCCTGCCCTACTCCGGCGGTTTCAATACACTTCTTATGATCTCGGCTGCAGCAGTCACCATATATTATCACCGGGCTCTGGCCGCCTACAAGGCACTGCGCAGGGAAACAAAAAAGCTGGAGGCAGCAAATGCCCGCCTGGAACAGAGCGCCCAGCACCTCCAGGACATGAACAATGCACTGGAGGAAATGGTTGAGGAGCGCACTCGGGATCTCTCGGAATCAGAAAAAAAATTCCGTAATTTTTTTGAGAACTCAAGGGACATGGTATATTTCTGCCATACCAGTGGCGAAATATCCGATATCAATCCCAGCGGCCTGAAGATGCTGGGACTCATAGAAAAACCCGCCGAATTTAATCTTTTTTCTTTCTTCAAACATAAAAAAGACATCGAACATTACAGTAAGGCCATGCGCACCAGGGGTTTTATCAGCGATTTTGAGGTGGAAACAGCCTGCGCTGACGGCACTACCCGCTACATGATCTTTTCCTCAAACGCCCTGAAAGATGAAGAAGGCAGGAATTACGGCTGTGAGGGCGTTGCCAAGGACATGACAAAACTGCGCACCATGACAGAACAGCTACTGAGCCAGGAAAAAATGGCCTCGGTAGGACAGATGGCTGCGGGCGTGGCCCATGAGATCAACACTCCCCTGGGTATTATCCTTGGCTATGCCCAGCTCATGAAGGATGATTTCAACAAGGGGGATGAGGTATATGAGAATCTTGAGGTAATTGAACGTCAGACCAAGGCATGCCGAAAGATAGTGGCTGATCTTCTCAAGTTCTCACGGCAATCGGAGAGCAGCCGTGCAGAATTTGATCTTAACGAGATCATAGAGGATGTTCTGGCTGTCTCCGAGCATAATCTTAATATCAATCATATCCAGGTAAAACGGGAACTGACCCCCGATATTCCCAGGATTATGGGTGATACTGAAAAGATGCGCCAGGTCATGGTCAATCTTGTAACTAATGCCGGACATGCCATGGGAGATGGGGGCGAAATCCGCATTATAACCGGCTATGACCAGGAAAAAAACGAAGTCAAGGCACGTATAGAGGACAATGGGACAGGCATTCCCGATGATATAAAGTCAAAAATATTTGACCCGTTTTTTACAACAAAACCTGTTGGAAAAGGCACGGGGCTGGGTCTGTCCGTGACCTATGGCATTATACAGGACCATGACGGCACGATCACAGTGGAAAGCCCTGTCAGACAGGAGGGCAGTGACGCAAAGCACCAGGGTACCGCGTTTGAGATACACCTGCCGGTAGCAACTGAAACGGAAACTGTTTCATAAATGAACATACAGACACTGGATGTACACAATTAACGTAAATATTCGACTAAAAAAAATTAGACAGGATTAGCAGGATATTTTTGTAAAAAGAAATCCTGAACATCCTGTTAATCCTGTCTGAAAACATAATATTTGAAAGCTATCCGAACATTTACCAATTAACGATGCAAATTCCATTAATATTAAGTTGTTGGATAAACTCATACACTTACCAAGGAGGATTTAATGGCTACAATTATAGCTGTAGATGATGTGGCGGATGCCGGCATTCTTATTAAAAAAATATTGGCCAAGAAGGGCCATTCTGTTGAACCCTTCACAGAGGAAGA
>JANTFJ010000219.1 GCA_024763495.1 Desulfobulbaceae bacterium
ATATACCTGATGTATTATCGCGAGCGTTGAAACGGGCACATGGCGGCATCCCTGAAACGCTTACAGGCCGTGCCTTCTCAAAAGTCAAGGTGTGGTTATTGATCGCTATCTTTCTAAGCGTTTACCAGTGCCCTGGATTCGGAGTCGGAGTTTATTCCCTGTTTCTAAGGGTGCTTACCTGTTCATTAGGAGTCTCGTTCCTCGCTTACCTGTGCCTGCGCAGCATACTGGTGCTATTCAAGCAGGCTCAAATGGACAAGAGGAATAATAAAATTGATACAGGCTTAAAAAATTTTCAGGTTTTAAATTTATGATAGAAAAAATAATCGATGACCTCAGTAAGGTCATCAAGTTTAAGGATACCGCCGCTGAGGGAGATATTGTCCTTATTGTGATAGAAAAACCCCAGGCCATATTTTATGCTTTGCTTACTGATATTGAACGGGACATTAACAAAAAGGATGAATGGTGGCATGTAACTTTTATCGCCCTGACCTCTGTTCCACCTCAAAAGATAGTCTGGACCCTGCGAACCCCGCAGCTTTCCGGCCTGGAAATTTTTACAATGGGTGGTGAAAAACATTTTATTAAAGCCGTTGATTTTCAGTTTTCCGGGCCGGGGCCAGATGCAGAGCAAATAAAAGAAGAAAAAAAAGGACCATCTCTGCGGGTAGTTAAATGAATTGCCGGTTAAAAATCTGACCAAAACAGGTGGCGCATTTTTATTTCTGTTATTTCAATAGGTTATATATGCCAGCCATATCAACACTTTACTCCTGAATTTCCACCACTCTGTTCAGTGCTCTTCCTTACAGAAAAAACCCCTTTATCCATTTACAAGATGCCGAAGGATAAATTTCGCATAAATATTATTTTTTGAGAAACAATCCTGGCTAACATTTCCATCAAGTAACTACTCACATGGTAAGCTCCATAATCTCGCTAGCCTATGTAATTATAGTGGTTACAGGTTGTTGCGACCAGTTCGGCACAGCGTATTAGTCATACGTAAAACAGACAGGTAAGCGAGCTTGCGAGACTCCGAATCCGATACCCGGTAAGCACTTACCCCATAAAAAATAATATTCTTCTGTAATTTCAGTAACATTCCCCTTTAATTTACTTTTTTGGCTATATATTTTCTGTGCTGTGGCTTGTTCCTTGCATTTTATGCTGACGAAACTTAAATCAGAAAATTATTTTTTTCTTAATACTCGTAAAAGGCAAACCGCTTTAAAGGGCGGGACGCAAAGCCATCGGCCTAGTAGGACCAGCTCTTATTGACTGATTATATTCTAGGCGTCAGACAGGAGGAGTTATGATGTTTACAAAAAATTGTAGTCGTCTTTCCCCTTATTGATACAGATAACCAATACTCGTAAAAGGCAAACCGCTTTAAAGGGCGGGACGCAAAGCCATCGGCCTAGTAGGATCAGCTCTTATTGACTGATTATATTCTAGGCGTCACACAGGAGGAGTTATTTTGTTTACAAAAAATTGTAGTCGTTTTCCCCTTATTGATACAGATAACCAATACTCGTAAAAGGCAAACCGCTTTAAAGGGCGGGACGCAAAGCCATCGGCCTAAGTTTTCGTAATATCGCGAAAATACGGTTGCGAGGTTGCCGGGTAGGATCAGCTCTTCTTGACTGATGCTACTCTAGGCGTCAGACAGGAGGAGTTGTTATGAAGTTTAAAAAAATTTGTAGTCGTTTGTCCCTGCCGTTTTTCTTTATGTTATTCTTTTCTTTGACTTCGTCGGCTCTAGGAGCCGAAGTCCAGTTTTCCTGGACACCGAACAGCGAACCCACCCTTGCGGGCTATAAAATTTATTACGGTACAGCCAGCGGGGATTATACTACTGTTATTGATGTGGGCAATCCGGCAGCAGTTGACAATGAGATCATTTACAGCGTTACCGGACTCAGTACCGGAATAACTTATTATTTTACCGCCACTGCTTATGATACGGATGGATTTGAAAGCGATTACGCTGATGAGATTATCTGGATATGTCCTGATAGTCCCGCTCCTGTCGCTAATGATTTGCTCCTTACCACCCTTGAAGATACTGCTGTCAACGGCAGCCTCGATGGTAGCAGCCAATGCGATTTACCCCTCACTTATGAAATTATTTCCAATGGTTCCCTGGGAACAGTAACGCTAATTAACCAGGCAACCGGCGAATTCAGCTATATACCTCGGGAAAATATTTACGGGACTGACACCTTTACCTATAAAGTCAGTGATGGAAACGGTGAATCAGGTGTTGCCACGGTTACGGTCACTATCAGCTCGGTGAATGATGTTGCCGTAGCCCACAATGATACAGTAACCGCCATTGAAGATAAATCATTCAGCGGTCAATTGACTGCCGTAGACGCTGATAATGACAGTTTAACATATAAAATTGTCAGCAACGCTTCTCTGGGCAATGTAATAGTGAACGGTACTGACGGTACTTACACTTTTACCCCGCTGCCCAATGCCTATGGTTCCGACAACTTTACCTTCCAGGTTAATGATGGTCACGCTGATTCCAATGTAGCCTCTGTATCTATCGAAATATCTCCGGTTAACGATTCTCCTGTTGCTTCGAGCGGCAATCTGACCTGTGACCAGAACAGCGAAGCCTCTGGTGTGCTTGAGGCCAGTGATATAGATGATACCTCCTTGACCTATACGATTTATTCTAATGCTACCCTGGGAAATGTTATAATTACCAATGCCGAGAGCGGAGCTTATCAATATGTTCCTGACGCTGGCGTGTTCGGCGTAGATGAATTCCAGTTTCAGGTTGCTGATGCGGCCGGGGCTCTTTCAGAACCTGCTACGGTTTCAGTGACCATCAACCAGGTGCAGCAATCCTTTGTAATGGAATTCGGCAGCATTTTGGCTAACAGCGATTGGCTGCGGGTGAAGTTCAGTAAAAATTTTAACAATCCGGTAGTAATTGTCAAACCGGCTTCTAATAATGATAGTCAGCCATGTGTTGTCAGGATCAGAAATGTTAATGCTGACGGTTTTGAGGTTCGTCTTCAGAATTGGGATTACCTGGCTGATAATCATGGTGTGGAAAGCGTAAATTTCATTGCTGTAGAAAGTGGCAGCTTTGAAATGCCCGATGGTTCTCTGGTTGAGGCTGGTATAATGGAAAGTCATAACGCGGGAAGTTTTGTCCCAATGACCTTTGCTCAGGAATTTAAGCTGGTACCGGTAATGGCCTCGTCCATCATTACAGATAATGAAATTGATGCGGTAGCAGGCCGGATTCGCAACATAAGCCTTACCGGGTTTGAATTCGAAATTCAGGAACAGGAAGCCAATGTTAAAGAGCATGCCCTTGAATCAGTGGCATATATTGCCTGGGAGCCCTCAGCAGGACTAACCGGAAATCTATCCTATGAAATCTCTAAAACAGCTGATACGCTTACCCATACATGGCAGACCATAACCTTTAATGAATATTTTGACGACAATCTGATTTTTATCGCTGATATGCAGAGTACAGACGGCAATGACAGTGCTAACCTGCGGTTTTCCGAATTAACCGGTACCAGTGTCCAGCTCAAGGTTGCCGAAGAGCAGTCTAAAGACAGTGAGACATCACATACCACGGAAATAGCCGGTTTTATGGCATTCGGTATAATTGACCTGGAAGCTGACACTGATCTGGATGGGCTGACTACTATTGACGAACGTAATGTCTACGGCAGTGATCCAAGTGTACCTGACAGTGATAATGATGGTCTTGATGATGGGGTTGAGGTTGATTACTGGGGTAATCAGTGGAGTACTGATACTGATAATGACGGTTTAATCAACCTGCTGGACAGTGACTCTGACAACGACGGATATCTTGATGGCCTGGAAGTCGGTCTTGGATATGATCCGGCTGATTACAATTCTCATCCAAACGGTCCGACCCTGGAAGTTGATACGCTTGAGCTTAGTACCGGCAAACAGCGGGTAACTTTTAACCAGACTTTTTTCAACCCGGTTGTGGTAGCTCGAGTCATCAGCGAAAATGATAGTGAACCATGTGTTGTTCAGATAGAAAATGTTGATCGGAGTGGTTTTGATATCCAGCTCCGGGAGTGGGATTATCAGGACAATATCCATGCCGTGGAAACAGTAAGCTATATGGTCATGGAACAAGGCAGCTATGTACTGGATAACGGAACCAGAGTTGAAGCAGGATTATTTAATTCCCAGGCAATAAATCAGTACGAAAATATCAATTTTACCACTGAGTTTAATGTGGCACCTGTAGTCAACCTGTCCACGGTCAGCAGCAATGAGACAAGCGCGCTCGCCCTCAGGATGAAAAATGTCGGCGTATCCGGCTTTACCTTCAGGATGCGTGAGCAGGAGAGTAACAGCTTTGAGCATGCAGCAGAAACTATTTCCTACATTGCCTGGGAGCCTTCAGCCGGCGTAATCGGGGAAAGCACCTATGAAGTCAGTAGTACTGCTGATGCCGTTAAGCATGGTTATACAACCGTTGATTTAACCGAAGGGTTTATGGCTGCCCCGGTAATCATAGCCGACATGCAGACCCTGGATGGCGGTGACACTTCCGTTGTCCGCTGTAACGAGGTTGGCCAGGATGGTTTTCTGGTACGAATCGAAGAAGAGCAGTCCCGTGATACCGAGACATCTCACACCACCGAAGTTGTGGGATATATAGCAATTAATTAGCTACTGAATTTATAATTCTATCCTTAGAAGGGACGCGTAATTCGCGTCCCTTTTTTTATGGAAGCCCCCCAGTCATTGCACAGTCTACCTCTTTTCCTCTGCCTCATCCTGTTGCAGTTTTTCCACCAGCATACCGACTTGAAACTCAATGTCCCCAGGGAGTTCTGATTCCTGCAGGCGGGACAGAACGACATGGACTCTGTCAAACTGTTTTTCCTCAATCAGAGAGGTTAAAGCTTCAAGCTCGTCATCAGCCCAGTTCATAACACGCAAAAGGGCACTGGTAGCTCTCAAAAAGAAAAAGTTAGGTATAGTGTCCCCTGAAATCATAGGGTGGGAGTATTATTTTTAACCTGTAAGCAAAAAAGATTTAAACTTTTTTTGCTTACAGGTTATTTTTGTTTACATTGATCCGGGTGGTGTTATAATGGGAAT
>JANTFJ010000220.1 GCA_024763495.1 Desulfobulbaceae bacterium
CGTCATTCCGGCATGTAGTTGGCCGGAGGTAAGCGAGGAACGAGACTCCGATCCAGAAAGCTGCTTAATGCCTATAGATTCCGGCCAACTACATGCCGGAATGACGAAGTGAGTGTCCAATTCCCTGCTGTTGCAGGCTTTACATGTAATTATATGATTAAATTTCACCAGGGCTATAAACAAATTTATGCATCATGATTGCTGATTCAACTGCCCCGAAGGGGCCTCTTTTTCCAAGCGAAGTCTTGGAAAAAGCGTAGAGACTTAAATGTTGCAAAGATTTGCTCCCTGGTGAACGGTTACGTCAAAAGATAAATATAACGTAAATTAACAGAAGAAAGAAAATCAGCAGGTTGATGCCGATAAATCCTTTTAAACTGATCATTCCCTCAAAATCCTCCAGGCAAAAACGCCAGAGGATATAGCAGCCGGCTATGGCACCGTTTACCATAAACAGGGCCGACATGATCTGAATAGGAAAATCGGGAATTGTAAAAGCCAGACGTTCGAAAAAATGAATACCGAACTGGCGGCCGAAGGTAGGGATAAAATCCCCGATACCACCGGCAAAAAAATCCATCCGGTAAACCAGTTCCCCGGTAAAGGCCATTGGGATAAGAATCGGCACCATTGGCGAGAATTTTCCAAAAACAGGATCTTCCGTTATTCCAAACATCCTGGCCCCGGCCCTGATAATACCTAAAATAAAAATAAAAAAAATGACCAGCAGCAGGCTGAAAGCTACTGCATCGGTGACATGGAAAAAATTGAGGATATCCGTGTAAATTTCTTTATGCCGGATAAATCTGGCAAGTTGAGAACCAATTAAAAAAGGAACAATATAAGAACAGGTTATATGCCGTCCCTTGTTGCGGATCAGTTCACTGTAAGGATTACGAACCAGAAATTGGGGTGAATCACGATCACAGAGAGGCAGGCAATGACCGCAGACCAGGCACTGGAGGTTATTTTTTACTGATACCGCGCCCAGCGAGACCGGGCATCCCATCTTACCGTCTTTACCCCGTTTGCAGGCAAAAGTTTTACAGCCCCGGCATTTATTGTGATCGGCCCTGAATTCAGTAATTGACAGGGTGGCAGCCGCACCTGATATTCGCCCTAAAGGACAGAGATATTGACACCAGGCCTGTCCTGGGAAAAAAACAGCCATAATTGCCGCGCCCAGGACAATCGTCAGGGTGAGCCATGAGGTGCCGGCCGGCCAGTGTTCAAGTCCGGCAACAATTTCAGCCCAGATTATAAGGGCGAAAAAAAACACCGATACATGAACCCCGTATCGCTGCAGCGACCTGGGTTTTTTAAAGGAAAACGACCAGCCCTTTTTCTGCAGGAAGACGCCCAGCCCGGGAAAGGGACAGATGCCGCACCACATCCGGCCCAGGAAAAACCAGGAAAGGACAATCCCCGGCCAGAGCAGCCCCCATGACAAAAAAATTACTATATTGCGATCAGCCTGCTGGGGGCCGAAAAACCCTAAGAGAATAACCAGAATAAAAATTACATCATTAGCGGTACGAAGGACAGCATAGTGGTGACGGGCGGCCAGAAAACGACGGAAAGCCGGGAAAGTTCGGAACAGGTCAATACGTTCATTCTCATGTGATGATATAAGATTTTTTAGTACTTTGCTCCACCAGGTCACAATATATGCCTTTCGTTCAGTGAGTAAAAATTAAAAGACAGGAGGGGTAACTGACAGCGCTCAATAAAGTACAACCCGGACGGCGACACCCCCATAAAGATAGCACTCAACAAACTACATTCAGACGGCGACAACCCCATAACCGTAAGGAATTTAAGGGGCGCTGCCATCTGCGTGATCCACGCCTGCGATAATACATGGGTATATCGCCGGGTTGAAGTACGTGCAGGTTGCTGTTCATGGAGCGCTCACACATCAACTTATGGCATCAAGAATAATATTTGTCTGGAATTGCCGGCCATCGCGTAAAATTTTGAGAGTTACCTGTTCTCCTACCTTGCATTTTTCTAATTCATTACGTAAATCATCATAGGATAACAACTCCTTACCATTAATACTCTCAATAATATCGCCAAGTAGAATTTTACCGTTTACCTGTCTGGTTCCACGCAGTCCGGCTTTTTCAGCACCGCTGCCGGGCTGGACGTTAATTATCAGCATACCCTTGATACCCAGGCGATCAGCCAGTCGTTCATTGGCTATTGAGACGCCAAGCGCCGGACGAACCAGGCGGCCATGCCTGATAAGTTCCGGCACCACCCGATTAACCTCGTCCACCGGCACGGCAAAGCCGATTCCGGCATTAACTCCTGCCGGGCTGTAAATAGCGGTATTAATGCCAATTAACCTGCCGGCACTGTCAAGCAGGGGGCCGCCGGAATTACCGGGATTAATCGCCGCGTCTGTCTGGATCATTCCCTGGACAGTCTGGCCGGTAACTGATTTTATTTCCCGATCCAGGGCACTGACAATTCCGGCGGTAATGGTATGATCAAGGCCAAAGGGATTACCAATAGCCACAACTTTCTGGCCCACCAGCAAATTTCTGGATTCACCGATCAGGATAGGATGCAAAGCGGCAACCGGAGCTGAAATCTGCAGCACGGCAATATCCTTATCCGGGGCAGCGCCAATAAGTACAGCCTTCCATGTCGTGTCATCCGACAGGGTTACCTGAACTCTGCCGGCATCCTCGATCACATGATAATTAGTAACAATCCGACCTTCCTCATCCCAGATGATACCAGAGCCGGTACCCTTGGGAATTTCATAAACATTAAGGCTGAAAATGTTTCGCCGCAACTCAATACTGGTTATATATACCACTGAGGGAGAAGCGGCCTGAAACAATTCAATTATATTTTTTTCATCTCCGGCAAGATCACCCCTGGCCGTGACGGGACGAGGAGTCGCGTCAGGATTATGAACCGGCCTGACCTGCCGGCCAAACACCCACCAGAGTACAGCCAGGACAATAAGCAGAATTATCAAGGAATTATTGCGGCGAGCCGATTTGTAACGTGAAGAATTATAATATGCCATGGTTATTTTATTTTGGTGGCTTCAAGATTCAAAACCACTTTGTTTGTTATGACAGGATTTCAGGAGGAAGGCACTAAGGGCACGTTCAAAATTAACTTACCGTTTTAGAGGGGGAACTATAACACATTTTGAAACGATCATGGTCAGTCATAATCCTCAACGTAGCCCTGCTACGCCTGCGGTTTTGCCTGACCATGATCGCCTCAACCTGTATCATATTTACCACCTCAAAATATGAATTTATTTATGAACGAGCCCTAAGGGCTCACCAGCACCTCATGGTGTCGGAGTTTATCCCCTGTTTTCAAGGGTGCTTACCTCTCTGTCCATCTGGGCGCCTGCTTACATGGCAACAGTATGCGGCGCAGGCCCAAAGGAACGAATCTAAGGGCTCACCAAAAACAACTTCATCTCTACTAATTTATTTTTGAGTGAACTCTTAGCTAACATGTGGATATTATGACAAATTACTAAATCGACATAAAATTATTTATCGACAGGCTGTAATCGTCTAAAGGTTCAAAAAATATTTGGCTATCATAAAATAAACCAGAACTCCAAAAATATCAGTAGCAGTTGTCACAAAAGGATTAGTAGCCACAGCAGTATCAATATCAAGCCGTTTTAAAAGCAAAGGAACAAACGTCCCGACTGTAGCGGCCCACGTCATGGAACATAAAACAGAAATTCCGACAACCAGTCCGAGATAAGCGGGGGCTGGATATTTGACAAAGGCGAAAAGACCAAGGATAAGGCCATAAAATCCACCAAGAATTATTCCCACCCTCATCTCTTTAAAGATAACCCTGGCCAGTTCGTTCATGTTTATTCTACCCGTGGCAATTCCGCGGACAACAATGGTACCGGATTGAGTGCCGATATTACCGCCCATTCCCATAACAATAGGAATAAAGGCGGCCAGGGAGACAACTTTCTGTAATTCCTGTTCAAAAAAAGAGACAATAAACACGGCCATCAGCCCGCCGAGCCAGGTGGCAAACAGCCATGGTGCCCTGGTCAGGGCATTTTCAAAAGTCGGTTTTAAGAGAATTTCTCTATCCTTACCTGCCCCGGCCATCTGGAGAAAATCTTCAGTAGCCTCCTCCCGGATAACATCAATAATATCATCAACTGTAACAATGCCTATTACTTTATATGAAGAATCAACTACTGGAACAGCCAGGATATTATATTGAGAAACAATATGGGCTACTTCTTCCTGATCCGTGTCAGTAGCCACGGCAATGACCTTGGGGTTATGGATATTTTTCAGGAGCCGGTAAGGTGGATGCATCAGCAGTTCTCTCAGCGACAGCACCCCGGCCAGTTGTCCTTCCTCACCATGGGTTATGTAGAGATAAAAAGACATCTCCATCTCTTCGCTGCGCTCCTGAATTTTACGAATAGCCTCGCCAACGGTGAGTTCTCCATCAAGAGCCATGAAATCAGGGGACATAAGTCCACCAGCGGTTTCCGGATGATATTGGAGAAGTTCATCAACTTCTTCCCTCTCTTCCTTGCCCATGAATTGCCGGATACCATTAGTAACATCAGCCGGCAAGGCATCAAGGAGATCGGCGGCATCATCAGAGGCCATCTCTCGAATAACGGCAGCCATGAACTTGGGCGTTAAGTCCTCCACCAGTTCCAGCATGATGGATTCATCAAGTTCGCTCAAAAAATCGCCTACCAGCCTGGTCTGGGCGACGATATTAAAAATATCCTTACGTTCTTCAGGGCTGAGATGGCGGAATACCCAGGCGATATCAGCGGGATGAGTCTTGTTGACCAGCTTCATCAGCCGCTCAACAGCATTACGGCGCTGCAGGCGGCGAATAGTATCAAGCAGCACCAACCCCTCGCTACCCAGCAGTTCTCTCTTTACAGTTCCCTTGATCATATAAATTTATCCAAGATTTTAAGCCATCCGGAAAAACAACCTGTACAACTTGCTTTCTCTTTTGCCTGCTCTCCAGGCCGGCCTCTGAACAGTTACAAATACTGAGATTTGCAATCATTAGGCGCTTACGGCCATTGTCTAAACAATTTTTTGTTTTGATTTTTGGTAACTTCTCCATATGTGGTG
>JANTFJ010000221.1 GCA_024763495.1 Desulfobulbaceae bacterium
TTATCGCGAGCGTTGAAACGGGTACATGGCGGCATCCCTGAAACGCTTACAGGCCGTGCCTTCCCAAAAGTCAAGGTGTGGTTTATTGATCGCTATCGATGAAAGTGACGTAACAGTAGTTGGTTCGGCCTGGGAAGCCCTAAGACGGAAAGTTGACAGCTTGCGGGTCAGCGACCGGCCAGCTGGACATCACCTGATAGAATTTCGTGTACCTTGCCTCCACTGTCCCTGATATGCAGTCTGCCCTCTTTATCAGATCCCAGAGAGATTCCCCGCACTACCCGGCCAGAGACTGTCACCCAGGATAAAAGTTTACCCCTGGTGGCATCAAGCTGCTGCCATTGCTCTAAAATTGCCGGAAATTCTCCTTTCTCCATCCTGAAGACGGTTTGTTCAATTTCTGAGAGCAGCACCGTCAGTAATTCGCCCCGGACGACCGGGTGCCTGGCATGATCCTGCAGGGATGTTGCCCGATCCCGCAGTTCCGGAGCAAAGGCGGCCCGGGGAGTTGAAACATTAATGCCTATGCCGACGATAACCAGTGCCTGTCCATTGTAAAATTCGGCTTCAGCCAGAATGCCGCCGCATTTGCGGCTGTTCAGTAAAATATCATTGGGCCATTTGAGCTGGGGAGCGATAGCGCAATATTGTGAGATTGCCCGGCAGGCCGCCACCCCCACAGCAAGTGTCAGGCGGGGAATTTCATTAAATTCAAGTTCTGGTCGAAGTATCAGGGAAAAATAAAGGCCGGTGCCTGGTGGCGACAGCCATGATCTGCCTAACCTGCCTCGTCCTTTGCTCTGGCTTTCAGCAATAACCAGGGTTCCTGCCCCGGCTTCGGCCCTGGCCATTTCCAGGGCAATGTTATTAGTAGACTCGGTTTGCTCAAACAGATAAACAGGACGATCGCCAAGCCGGTGCCTGGTTTTAATTTCCTGCCATAGCAAATCTGAAGAAATCAGCTGATATTTGGTCATTTTTTTCCTATCCCTCCAGTGTTACTCTGTTTAGTTCCCGGTTCAGCTTCAAGCAAGAAAAAAAATATATCTACCCGAGCCGCGTTTAGTTTTTTCTAAACGCGCTTAGGCCAAAAATAAACATGCCGCCAATTGTTACCGGAAAAGAATGTTGTTTAGGGTAATAATACGGAATTTGTAAAAAGCCGGTAATTATTAAGCCAAGAGCCTGTTCGAGAATATAAGGGGAGGCGAAAAATCGAAAGTTGATTGCAAGTAAGCGTTAACCAGCACCTCACGGAGTCGGAGTTTATGCCCTGTTTTTAAGGGTGCTTACCTCTTTGCCCATTTCGGAGTCTCGTTCCTCGCTTACCTGCCTGGTGAACAGTTACAACGCACTGGTTGTAGTCGTTTTTCGCCCCTACCTGAATAGTTACAGTTGATTAACAATATGACAATAAGAAAGGCGGGAAAAAATGGAAAAGCTGAAAAAAAATTCCACTGTCCGGAAAGATGTCAGCCAGCAGGTTAGTTTTATTGTCCCTGTTTATAATGAAAGGCCACAACTCGAAGATGATACTCAAATGGCCGGCCTGTCGCTTCGTTACGCCGATGGTGGGGGGTGGTCAACTGCTTCGCCGGAGCTTAAGCTGCTTTTTTGCGATAATGGTTATTACCTGAACAAACTTCCTTACCAGGTTGCTTCTGCTTCTGATGTTGATCATAATGCCGGAATCGGACAGTTCACCATTCGCCGCCGCAGCAACCATGCTGTTTCGGCGGCAAACCAGATTTGCCGGATGTATGACATGATGCTTGATGATGAAGTAGTAACAATGTGATCAATCATTAAACCCGACCAGATCGATCAGCCGGCGGATTACCTTACGGCCTTCTCGATCAAGTTTTATCACCTCAAAGCCGGTGTCATAAAAGTCAGGATTAACATCATTTGATGACCAGATACTTCTGGCTTCAAAGGTCAAATCCCTTTTACGGAAATATCCTTCCGGGAAAGTCAGGCGCAGCGAATAATCTATATCAATGGCAATGGGAAGTCTGCTTACCAGCTTTACTCCTCTTGTCGTTATATCTACCAGTTTGCCCAGCAGGTCGCCTTTTTCGTCATCGAAAACATCCAGATAATAAACAAGATGTCGTCTTTTCAATGCCCTGACTTCCTCCATACCCGCGTCCTCCCTGTCATTAATTTTTTGTAACTGCTCACAGGGCACCTCACGGAGTCGGAGTTTATGCCCTGTTTTTAAGGGTGCTTACCTCTTCGCCCGTTTCGGCGTGATTCACATAGCATACTATAGTGAACACGCAGAAACGAACAAATCCGGGGCACTATCCGAACATTTAAAGGGGTAGAGAAGGGTAGCTTTTACCCAACCCGAATATTTACGTTAAGGCGCTTACCCCGTGAGTAGTTACAATTTTTTTTCAGTTTATCAAATCTCCTTATGCTATTATTTATTTTGGACTGATTTTTATTTTTTAGCAAGTTGTTCCAGCATAAAATCCAAAACTTCAACAATTGTCATCCTGGAAGAATTAATGATAACAGCATCAGGGGCTGCCTTTAAAGGAGCGATAGTTCGACTGCTGTCATCCTGGTCACGCCTGATCAGCTGTGTCAAAATTTCTTTTTCGTTAACATCCTGGCCTTTTTCATGCAGCTGCTTGCAGCGTCGCCTGGCCCGTTCTTCTGCTGAAGCATCAAGATAAAATTTATATCCGGCCTGGGGGAAGACCACTGTGCCGGTGTCTCGTCCCTCGGCAACAACCCTGCCCCGGCTGCCAAGCTGCTGCTGAAGCAGGGTAAGTTTTTCGCGCACCACGGGCAGGGCGGACACCCTGGAAGCGGCCATGCCCATTTCCGGAGTGCGGATTGCCTCGCTGACATCCTGCTGATCCAAAAGCACCCTGGTGTCATGTTTTCCCGGCAGAAGCTGTAAGTCAAAATTGCTGAGCAGGCTGCTGATTCCCTTTTCATCATCAAGAGCGATATTACGGCGCAGAGCCAGCAGGCCTACGGCCCGATACATGGCACCGGTGTCAAGATAGGTATAGTGAAGCCGCCGGGCCAGTTCCCTGCTGATAGTGCTTTTCCCGCTGCCTGACGGCCCGTCAATGGTAATTATTTCATCTTTTTCAGTCATTAACGCACCTCGGCCAGAACTTTGCCAAGGGCGGTAATCAAACGCTTATTTTCCTCTGCCGTGCCAACGGTAATCCTGACATAATCAGGATAACCATAGGCAGTCATGGCCCTGATAATTACGCCTTCCAGCAGCATTTTTTCGTAAATCATTTTAGCGTTGACTCCAACATCAACTAGAAAAAAATTGGTCTGGCTGGGAAATACCCGGCAGCCCAGTGACTCAATTTCTTTCGTCAGCCAGGCAATACCTTCCCTGGTCATGATCAGGGTGTTTTCGTAATGCTCTTCGTCTTCCAGGCTGGCCAGCGCCCCAACCTGGGCCAGTTCGTTAACATTAAAAGGCTGGCGAACCCGGTGCAGGTATGAGGCGATTTCCGCAGTCATAATACCGTACCCCACCCGTAACCCGGCAATACCGTAAGCCTTGGAAAAGGTACGGAGGCTGACTACCGGGGTCTTGGCATGCATATATTTCCTGACATCCAGACGCCGGGCCGGTTCAACAAAATCAACATATGCCTCATCCAGGACAACAATAACTGATTCCGGTATTCGGGCCAGAAAATTTTCAAATTCCTTTTTCTGTAAAACAGTACCGGTGGGATTGTTAGGGTTATCAAGAAATATCAACCTGGTTTTATTATTGACCATCCCGAAAATTGCCTCCAGGTCATGCCGCATGTTTTTCAGGGGTACAACCCGGTTTATGCCGTTTTTCGCCTGCACCATAGACTGATAAACCAGAAATGAAGGATGGCTGGTGATTACCTCGTCACCGGGACAGACAAAGGCCCCGGCCAGCAGTTCAATAATTTCATTAGAACCATTCCCAAAAACAAGTTCTTCCCGGCTGATCTCGAGTTTTTTAGCCAGGGCTTGAGCCAGGTAATAACAACTGCCGTCCGGATAACGATGTAGGTTTGCCAATGCCATGGCAATGGCCTTTACCGCCCTGGGAGATGGCCCAAGGCTGTTTTCATTGGAGGCCATTTTGATTGAATTGGATATGCCGTATTCCCGCTCCAGTTCTTTTAATGGCTTGCCTGGAGGATATGGAACCAGGGTTTTAATATTTTCACTGACTGAGAGTTTCAAAGTTCTTCCTGTTTTTGTTTGTTATGGTTGCCACAATAGATGCCAAAAAATCAGTTCTTATCAGCGGCCACGAAACCGGTTGGCCGGCCCTGCGATAATACCTCGGTATGTTGCAGGGCGTGGAGTACGTGCAGGGTAGTATTTACGGGGCGCTTACCACACTGACAGCAAATTTAACAGATAATTCCGGCCTGAACAAGAAACATTTAGAGAAGTGATCTGATTGCACGCAATCAGATCACTTCTCTAAATGACCATATTACAACCTTATCTCGTAACTACTCATGGGGTGAGCGTCCTGACTTCGCTGACCCCTGTAATTGTAACTGGTTACAGGGTGCCGTAGATTTCTGCGATCAGTCCGGCTTACGTTAATGCTATGTAAGACAGATTTATCGCGTGCAGATGAAGTGCAGCTGAATAGTTACATTTATTTGTAACTATTCAGGTAGGGGCGAAAAACTGTCCAAACCACCGACCTGTAACTGTTCAGATATTTTTGAGTGAGCCCTAAGCGAATACCTGGTTTGAATTATTTGTTTAGATTGTATAAGATTACAAAATTGTATTATATGGTTTGGCTGTTATTGACAAAATTGTAATAAATCTTTCATCCTTTGCTGGGGCAAATTTAGCAGTATAATTTTTTATTTATTTGTGATTATAAGATGTTATGTGATATTTAGCATTATTTTTCTGCCATGGCACATTATTGGCTATCTAGTGACTGGTAATGAAAAGTAAGCGCTCCATGAACACCACCCTGCACCCGTTTAAACGCCGCGATATACCTGATGTATTATCTATCGCGAGCGTTGAAACGGGCACATGGCGGCATCCCTGAAACGCTTACAGGCCGTGCCTTCTCAAAAGTCAAGGTGTGGTTTATTGATCGCTATCA
>JANTFJ010000222.1 GCA_024763495.1 Desulfobulbaceae bacterium
TGCCGCCATGTGCCCGTTTCAACGCTCGCGATAATACATCAGGTATATCGCGGCGTTTAAACGGGTGCAGGGTGGTGTTCATGGAGCGCTTACATAAAAATCTCCGGCACCCTGTAACCACTTACAGTTCGGTGGTTTTCACGGTTATGAATTTTAAGGTATGAGTAGTTATGCCTAAACTTTCCTTGGCCTTTTCCTGAATTTTATTAATTGTTTTATTTCATGCGGGTAGATAGTTTTTGTGGCTAATGTCAGGCCACAGAAAATTATTACTGTTCCAATAACTTGAAAAAATTTATGAACTTCCAGGTGCCGCAAAACAAACATAGCCAGCAAGGTTCCCAGGCCGGCAAGAAGAGGCCGTATGGTAAAAGAAGCAAAATTTATTGATCGCAGCATTTTTTTCCCCAAAACAACACATACAAGTATTATCAGCAATACCTTAGAGATAATTGTTGTATAAGCGGCCCCTGTTTCCTGAAATAATGGAATCGCGATAAGATTAAGCAGAACATTGGATAGCGCGCATATTGAAAAGAATCTTAAGGCATAGTGTTCTTTTCCCATGGCTATTACGGCATTTGTCAATGGCCTGGTGGCAAAAGAGAGCAATACGCCCAGGGACAGGATCATCAGGGTAGGAATAGCATCAATATATTTGTCTCCAAAAATTATAACAATCAGATCCTCCGCAAATCCCAGAAAAAAAACGCAGATCCCAACACCCGCCAGGACAAGTGTTCTATAATAAAAGCCAAACATTTTATTAAATTCATTTGGATTACTTTCTGATAATTTACTGATAACCGGGAAAAAAGCGCCGGAAAATCCCTGCGGGATCATGCTGAATGCCCCGGATAGACGGACGGATATGGCATATAAGCCGGTGTGAAAATCTGTTGATATCCAGGAGAGCATGAGAATATCAATAGAATTGAATATTTTCTGGACTATCCTGATCAGCAGAAACCGCCATGTTTTGTCCATTAGGGAGGTTATCTCCGGCAGGCGCGGCATCTTAATTTGTTGGCGGAATCTCCAGATGAAAGCGGTAATATATGGAACACATACTATGATTTGGGTAATAAGTCCGCTAAGGGCCAGGATTACAATGCCAAACCCGAGCCAGAGTACTGTCAAGCCTGCGCCCGTACTGAATGTCCGCCAGATCGTGCGGGATATGACTTCATAAACAGGCTTTTGGTGAGCTCGAAAAAAGGAGTTGGTAGCTTGAAAAAAAGTAGTAAAAAACATATTAAACATTGCTATCCAGACTAACTGACGTTTTATATCCTCCTGGATAAAAATGGTAATTATAAAGACAACAACAAAGCTTGAAAAATAAATTATCAGCTTCGAAAAATAAATTTCTGAGATAAATTTGCCTGTTTTTTCAGGATTACGACTTATGTCTCGTTCTATAAATTTATTGAATCCCCAATTGTTGATAATTTCAAATATGCCCACCAAAGAAAGACTGAAAGCGAAAAGTCCCATTGTTTCAGGACCAAGCAGCCGGGCAACAGCAACTACGAGAATAAGTCTCATGGACTTGCCCATAATTTCTGTTCCCGCAAGCAGTGTCGCGTTACTGATTATTTTTTTTTTGGTCAAGTTCATTTGTAACTACTCACGGGGTAAGCACCTTATATCCGCTAACCCCTGTAATTGTAACTGGTTAAAGGGTGCCGTAGATTTTCGTGATCAGGTCGGCGCAGCGTATTAGTCATACGTAAGCCGGACTGATGGCGGAAATATGCGGTACCCTGTGAGCAGTTAAGTTCATTTTTTATATGGCTATGAACAATTCAGGTGATAACCAAACCGTTTAAGTTGAGGCAGGCTTAATATGCCCCAGAAAAATTTACTTAACCCCGGCATTTGTCTTTGCCACTCTTTATCCAGCAGTATTTTGTGAGATTTTTGACTAAAACGAATAGGATTTCCGCCCACGCTGTGGGTTGGCTTGAAATTGACTTCCTGAAGAAATTTTTCAGACAATAATTGGTTTTTTATACCTAGTAAGCCAAATGTTTTATTTAATGTCAGGGCCGGTTCAACCGCGAAATCCTCATATCTGACTCTTGTGTAAATTCCGCTATTCAAGCCAAATTTCCATATATAATAATTTTCAATATTCCATCTTAAAATAGAATTCAAAAATGATCGTTGATCCATAAATTTAACATTGCGGGCCGCTGATTTCTGTTTTTTACGACGCTTATTCCAGGAATAAGCAACTGCACGACTATCTCTGACTAAATGTAAAACTTTAATTTCTGGCCCAGGGATTTGCTGAAGAAAAAAAAGATGCGAAGGAATTTTGGAAGAATCAACAATAACATCACATTGGTTGACTGTTTGTATGGCCTTATATAGATCCTTAGTGGCCGCGATCAAGGTTGACACCCGGGGAGAGGATAAGGTTTTGCAATGACCCAGAAAAAAAGAGTTTGAAGTACGATTAATTTTTCTGCTGATTTTTTTTAATTGATTAATTTGTGTCTCTGAATAATTCAGTTCCCGCAGAACTCTTTTCCAGAAGGAGCATTCCTGCAAGATACTGCCGCAGCCACAGAGAATTTCCTTATCAAGTATATATTCCCAGAAATGTCTAATTTCTCCAACAGAACAATATTTAGGCAGATTACCTAAAATCATCTCCAGTAAAGTAGAACCGCTTCTTCCTGAACCTCCGATGTAAAGAATTTTCATATAATTTCAATATAAATTTTATGGACGTGACTTAGGGGGGGGGGATGACAACTTGATGATTGTTTTTGGAATACCGCTTTTACGTATTAAGGTCATTATTTTGTTAACTCCCCTGTGCAGAGTCAGTATTGCGGGATTTAATGATTTAAATTTTGAGGCAAACTCCAATTTGTAATGTTTTTCCATAATGGGAAAAGCAATCTCTTCAATTCGTTTAATTTCGGCAGTTGATAACTGGGAAAAATATTTTTTCTTATTTGTTTTTACTATGGAGAGTTGTTCGCCTATACTGCTTCGTTCAGCTACGGGTCGATTCAGTGATGTCATATTATTTAGAAATTTTATCCCGAGAAAATCGCATATATCAATTAATGTTTGCCTGGGGTTTTCAAGCAATGATTCAAAAAACACCTCATGGTAATCATCGCCGATGCTCTCTCCGGCTGTTTGGGCTTTTGTGACCGCTGTTCGCCATTTTTCTGCGGCACTGTAAAGAGTCATGAATCTAACATTTTTCATGGAAGGGCAATAGTCTCTGGGATCTCTTATTATATGCAGGAATTTAGCTTCTGGAAATATCTCTTTCAATTGGGCAAGGTTCTCCAGGTATGAGATTGATGGACATTTGTCTCCCCAGATAAAATTTTTTTGTCTTCCTGACGGGGCGTAATATTTAAGAATATTTTCAAAGATGGAATTCCATGACGTTAAGTCAGCATGTTTTTTTAGATATTCTTTTGTTAAAATTATCCCCTTTCTTTTTCTTCTTTTGAAAAAGTCAGATTTTTGAAATTCAGTAAAAAAGTTTCGATATTGTTTTGGATCTTCAAAAGGCGGAGGATTCCCGAACTTATTAACTAAGCGCAGGATAAAATGGCTTTCCACCACCGGAATTCCAATACCGGGATTCCGGTTCAGGAGATCCCTTAAAAGCTTTGTCCCGCTCCGGGGCATCCCGACAACAAATAATGGGCCATGAAATTGCGATGTTGTCATGTGAAACCGTTAAAAAACCTTGAAGAATGCTGCCATCCATATTGAAGGGCCGTCATTGTTTCTTTGAATGGTAACTACTCACGGGGTAAGCGCCTTGACTTCGCTAACCCCAGGTAGAAGATTTTCTCCTCTGCTGAACGGTTACCTTTGAATAATTATCAGATAGCGTTTTTTCGCCTTTGCCGGATATTATGCAGTAGCCGTATAAACTTTTTCGGATAACGCAGAGATCAGACTGAAAGACATTAAATCAACGGGCTCATATATGGCACAAAGATTTTAACTTATACACGTTTTAGTCCCGTTAGCAGTTTATCTGTCGTCCCATGTTTCGCATAACTGCATAACTTCCGAGCCTAATATTTTTTCCAGTTTTGTAAGCTCGTTAAGCAGAACAGGTCTGAGAACAGGCAGAATTTCATCTGGCATTGTTTGTTTTATAGCCGGGGAGAACAATGTTGACCTGACAAAATGATGTAATTTTTTTCTCAATAATTGGGGAAACATGAATTTAATCCTGGCCACATATTTCTGGTTATAATAAATATCCCTCAGCAGAGTAGATTTTGTTTCACTATATACGTTACTTTTGCGCTGAAAAATTTTTTCATCAATATTAATTCTCTCTATATTCAAAAAATCAAATATTCGATTATAAAATGCAGAGGCATTATTTTTTAAATCATCCATATAAGTGATTAATATATTTTTGGTGTCAAAAACATTCATATAATTTGTTATATTTCGATTATAAAGACTGGTTAGAACCAGGTATGGCCATTCAATAATATTTGCATCCAGCCTGTTTAATTCGTCTGTTACGGAATCAACAAAATTATTTTTAATAAACCCTTTTGTTTTCAGCATAAGGAAGTCGGAATATGCTCTTTCCAGGGGATCCCTTAAAATGATTAATATTTTAGCATTCTTGTTTGCCATAAAAATATTTTGCGGAGCCTGTGAACAGATAAAATATCTTGTGCTGAAGTCACCCAGGAGTTGATGGTCTTCAGCTTTTTTATATAAAGCAATGTATTTTTCCTGGCTTATGTGTTTTTGTTCAGGACGGAGCCTGCTGTCGTTGAAAAAGTTTGGTTCTTTTATGTCAGGTAAAAAAATACCGGGATGCAGTTTCAATACATTAAAAATAGACGAGGTTCCGGACTTACCCGCGCCGATGAAAAAAAAATCAGGGTATTTTTGCATCATATTTGCTGATTAGATTACAGTTACAATTACGGGTGGTAGCGAAGTTAAGGTGCTTACCCCGTTAGTAGTTACAGTTAAATCTCAACTTTCTGACTTGAGATAAGTATTTGAAGTCATATAACATCACCAATAAAACTCGCTCGTCATTCCGGCATGTCTTTAGCCGGAGGTA
>JANTFJ010000223.1 GCA_024763495.1 Desulfobulbaceae bacterium
GCCGCCATGTGCCCGTTTCAACGCTCGCGATAATACATCAGGTATATCGCGGCGTTTAAACGGGTGCAGGGTGGTGTTCATGGAGCGCTTACCTGATATATGTTGTGGTTATGTTAAATTATAGATAAAGAATTTGTTAAAATACAAGGGAAAAATAGTGACAGGATAAAAGTGGAGTTATTTCTGGGCTTGCAGGCGAGTTTCTATCATCTGCAGATCATGCCAGGCCGCTTTTTTCATTTCTGTATTTTTCAGCAGGAAGGAGGGATGAAAAGATGGCAGCAGGGGGATGGATTCAAATTGATGAAATCTGCCCCTTAAACGCAGAAGAGGCTCCCTGGTATTAAGCATGGCCTGGGCCGCTGCCTGGCCCAGGGTATAAATTACCCTGGGAGTCAAAGCGGAAATCTGGCGGGCAATAAAAGGCCGACAGGCTTTGATTTCCTCAGGGCCGGGTATTTTGTCTGCCAGTGGACAGCATTTTATAATGGTGGTCAGGTAAACATCATTTTCTCCCAGTTTAATGGCGGAAAGCATTTTGTTAAGCAGGTTTTCCGCTTTGCCGCTTAATATTTTCCTAGCCGTTATCTCATCCCCGGGCAGCCAGTCACTGATAATGAAGAGCGCCGGGTTTGTCTCATTTCCCTGGCCCGGCAGGATTCCGCTTCTACTCTGGGCCAGGGAACAACATTTACAATTTTTAATTTCAGCGTTGACATCATCCAGCAAAATTTTGGGGCCAGATTGAGTGTTATTCTTTTTTCTGGCCTGAATTATTTTTTTGGTTGAGGGGGCAGGGCTCGTATTTTCGTGAAGAAATTTTTTTATGGGCGCGGTCAGGGGATAGTTCAGGCAGATTTCCTGATGAAAATTAAGCAGGGAACGACTTTCCGCCAGAATGCTTAAGAGTTCTGCGGATTTTTCTTCTTGGCTGATTGGTGGTTGATTCATCTCTGCATGTCTCTTCCATGGAATCGAATTTCTGGCAATTTGAGCAGTAATGCCATATTTTTATCAAAATGTATGGTAACCAGGAGGTTGTCCGAGAATAGACATTTTTTCTCAAATTAAGGCATTTTGAAAAAATAAGCACAGCCATCTAGTTGATATTGCGAGCATTATTTTTTTCAAAATAACACAGAGTTGGGGAAAAAGGGCATTCTCGGACAGCCTCCTAGTAATGGGGTAAGCGTCCTGATTTCGCTAACCCCTGTAATTGTAACTGGTTACAATGAATGGTCAGGGCTTTGTTATGAGCGCCATTGGTTCAAGGCGGCAATGGCCTTCCTGTAGCGATATTGCCCCCTTAATTTTTTGGCCATTTTTTTCTTGATTGGCGGAAAAAGACCAAAATTAATATTTGAAGGTTGAAATTTTTTTGCCTCTGTGCTGGTTAGATGCTGAATCAAGGCACCAAAAGCTGTTTCCTGCGGTGGTATTGTTACTGGTAAGTTTTTTTGTAAAAGTGCGCTGTTGATTCCAGCCATAATTCCCATGGCTGCTGATTCGACATATCCTTCCACCCCGGTAAGCTGACCGGCCAGAAGTATATCAGGTCTCTTTTGGCATTGCAGGGTAGGCAGCAGTACTCTGGGGCCGCAGACAAAGGTATTGCGGTGGATACTGCCCAGCCGGGCAAACTCAGCTTTTTCCATTCCCGGAATCAGGCGAAATACCTTTTTTTGTTCCGGCCAGGTAAGTTTGGTTTGAAATCCGACAATGTTATAATGGGTTCCGGACAGGTTCTCTTTTCGCAGCTGAACAACCGCGTAAGGTATCTTGCCGGTGCGGGGATCAGGAAGCCCAACCGGCTTCATGGGGCCGAAACGCGGGGTGTCTTCTCCCCGTTCCAGCATTACTTCAATGGGTAGACAGCCTTCAAAGTATTTTTTTTCTTCAAACTCTTTAAGGGGAACTTTTTCAGCTGTGGCCAGAGCCTGGATGAAATTCAAATATTCTTCCTTGCTGAAAGGACAGTTGAGATAATCTCCCGGCCCTTCATCGTAACGGGAAGCTTGGTAGATTATATCCATATTAAGGCTGTCTGTCTCAACAATCGGGGCAATGGCATCATAAAAAGCCAGATTCGGCCCGGTAACCTCCTTTAAAGATTCGGCCAGGGTAGAGGATGTGAGAGGGCCGGTGGCAACGATAACCAGATGGTTTTCCCGGACAGGGGGCAGTGATGTGATCTCTTCCCTGATAACAGTAATCAGCGGATGATTATTGATTTCAGCTGTAATAAAATCGGCAAATTTAAGGCGGTCAACGGCCAGGGCTTTTCCTGCCGGAACCCTGGTTTCTACGGCGGCCCGCATAATAAGAGAATCCAGGAGACGCATTTCCTCCTTGAGTAGACCCACTGCAGAATAAGGATTATCGGAGCGGAGTGAATTGCTGCAAACCAGTTCTCCCAGCAGTTCAGATGAATGAGCCGGGCTGAACCTGCCCGGCTTCATATCGTAAAGTTTGACTGCCAGGCCCTCTTTGGCAGCCTGGCGGGCAGCTTCGCAGCCTGCCAGGCCGCCGCCGATAACGGTAATAGGATGTTCAGGCATTAGAGGTTCAACTGCTCTTTGATGGCGGCAACAACGATATCGCTTGAAGTGCCGGTAATATTATGGAATTTGCCTTCTTTTTCGTAAAAACCTACCAGGGGGGCGGTTTTTTCGTTATAGGTATCAAGGCGGTGGCCAATGGCCTCTTCCGTTTCATCGGCCCGTTGAACTACGGGGCTGCCGCATTTATCACAGATCCCTTCTTTTTTGGGCGGGTTGCTTTTAACATTATAAATGGCCTGACAATCTGTATTTTCACAGGTTCTCCTTGTGCAGAGGCGGTCAAAAATTACATCACGCGGCACATCGATATTGACCACCATGTCAAGTTCAATGCCAAGTTTGTCGAGCAGTACCTTCAGGGCCTCGGCCTGGGGAATAGTGCGGGGAAAACCATCGAGCAGAAAACCTTTTTCACAGTCCGGTTCCTGGAGACGGGTTTCCATGATACCCATTATCAGGGAATCAGGGACAAGATCACCCCGGTTCATATAGTCCTGGGCTTCCTTGCCGAGATCGGTTCCAGCCTGGACGGCTCCCCGCAGAATGTCCCCGGTTGATATCTGGACTGAGCCGTCAATCGCGGTCAGTAATTTAGCCACAGTGCCTTTGCCGGCGCCTGGAGCGCCTAATAACATTAATTTCATATAATTCTCCTGATTGTTTTTTAGTATCTTAGGGGCTCGCTCAAAAATAACAAGGTAACTACTCACGGGGCAAGCGTCCTAACTTTGCTAACCCCTGTAATTGTAACTGCTTACAGGGTGCCGGATATTTTCGTGATCAGGTCGGCGCAGCATATTAGTCATACGTAAGCCGGGCTGATCGCGGAAAGAGTCGGTGCCCTGTGAGCTCTGCATCATATTTTATCGCTCAGGGGGCTGAGCTCCTGCAGAGGCTGAATTTTTTTCGGGTTACGATGCGGCAATTTACTGCCAAAGGCCTCTTTTCCCAGGCGGAGTCTTGAAAAAAGCGTAGTACTTTACTCCTGAAAAAGGTGTTGTGGAGTTTTAATGAAATATTAATTTCAGGCAAACTCGAAAAAACGCTTGATTCAGGTATAATAGTATTTCTGTAACCGTTCACCAGGGAGTAAATCTTTGCAATATTTAAGTCTCTAAGTGTTTACCTGTGCCTGCGCAGCATACTGGTGCTGTTCATGCAGGCTCAAATGGGCAAAGAGGTAAGCACCCTTAAAAACAGGGCATAAACTCCGACTCCGTGAAATGCTGGTGAACGCTTAGGTGATTTTTACCTGGATTGGACAGCCGGTTATGAGTGAGTCTTTATGCCCCAAGTTTAATCGCCCGACAGCCGGACTTCCGCAGGAACTGAGATTATCCGGGGTGTGCTGACACAGCTTGCGTCAGTACATTTTGCGGTTTACGAATTCAGGGGGAGCATTCTACCGGGTAGAACCTGTCGGGACAATTAAAAAATTATATGGCTATAAAAAATTATGGAACCTGTCACAATTATTATTCCTACCTATAACCGGGCCGCTCTGCTGCCCAGGGCGATTGAGTCAGTCCTGAACCAAAGTCATGCCAATTTAGAATTAATTGTAGTTGATGACGGCTCAGACGATAACACAGCCGAGATAATAAACGATTATGGCAATATTATCTATATCTATCAGCAAAACATGGGGCCTGCCGCCGCCCGTAATCGAGGGATTAAAGCCGCCGCTCATGAGTTGATAGCCTTCCTGGATTCAGATGACTGGTTTGCGGCCGAAAAACTGGCAATACAGAGCGCGGCAATGGCTGAAAATTCCGGCTGCCTGATTTCCCATACCGATGAAATCTGGTATCGGCGCGGCAGGTTACTTAATCAGAAAAAAAAACATCGGAAATTCGGCGGTGATATTTTTGTCCGCTGCCTGCCGCTTTGCGCGGTATCGATGTCAACGGTCATGATGCGAAAAAAAATATTTAAGAGAATTGGTCTCTTTGATGAAAGTTATCCCTGCTGTGAAGATTATGAATTCTGGTTGCGGGCCAGTGTTGAACATGAATTTTTAAAAATAGATCAGCCGCTGACCTTAAAAGACGGAGGCCGACCGGATGAAATATCTTTTCAGTTCCGGACAGGAATGGATAAATTCCGGATCAAGGCTCTGCTGAAACTGTTGGCCGGAAGCAACCTGTCACAAGAGCAGAGAAAACTTGCCGAGGATGAATTAGTTAAAAAATGTCGTATTTATGGTAATGGCTGCCTTAAACATGGTCGTCCTGATGAGGGCCGTTATTATCTTGAACTGGCCGCAAGCGCTCCATGAACACCCCGGGGAGCAAATCTTTGCAACATTTAAGTCTCAACGCTTTTTCCAAGACTCAGCTTGGGAAAAGAGGCTCCTTCGGGGCAGTTGAATCTGCAATCATGATGTATATATTTATTGAGTATAGCCCTTGTGAAATTTAATCATATAATTACACGTAAAGCCTGCAATAGCAGGGAATTGGACCATAATTTGACACTCACTTCGTCATTCCGGCATGTAGTTGGCCGGAATCTATAGACATTAAGCAGCT
>JANTFJ010000224.1 GCA_024763495.1 Desulfobulbaceae bacterium
TCTATCGGAGTCTCCCGCTGGTCGCTTACCTGCACCCTGTAACCAGTTACAATTACAGGGGTTAGCGAAGTTAGGACGCTTACCCCATGAGTAGTTACGAAAATTTAAAAAATTCGATTCTAATCCTCGGGATTAAGGGCTTGCCCGGAGACAAATTTGCATTCCAAGTTATTTTTGAGTAAGCCTTAAGTAAACCTCAAATTCTACCATGTCAAGCTTACCCGCGATAAGTCAATCCCGCAACGGCGGATTGAAATAGCCGAAACGTAAATCAGGAAAAATTTTCTTTAAAGCGGCCAGCCAGTTCAGCATGCCCATGGGCGGTTGCCTGGCAGGATGCTGAACAACGGAAAAATACCAGTCAGGATCCATATTGAGATTACGGAGTTGAATCAAGTCTGGACGATAAAGGTCAACAAGATCACAAAGAGCCGCAAATTCCGCCGGATCATCAGTAAAACCGGGCAGGATAAAATAATTAAGCGAGACAAATTTCCCAGCCTTTTTCATTACCAGGATTGATTCCAGAACATTCTTAAAGCTGAATCCACGGGGCCGATAATAGAGAGTGTGACAGCCCTTGCGGCTGCTGTTAATGCTAACCCGGATTGAATCAAGACCGGCAACAGCCAGCCGTTCGACTGCTTCGGGCAGGCTGGAATTACTGTTAAGGTTGATTGTCCCCCTTGTTGTCTCTTTACGAATCAGGCGAATGCTCTTTTCCAGGGTGTCGGCCTGGAGAAGGGGCTCACCCTCGCATCCCTGGCCAAAACTGACAACGCCCTGTTTAACCTTCCGCAGATGAGAAATGGCAATTTCGGCAATTTCTTCAGCCCGGGGAACAAATTTGATCCGATCCTGGGTTGAAGGACAGCAACCCGCAGGCTGGAGAGAAATACAACCCACACAGTCAGCGTTACAGACCGGAGATGAAGGCAGGGGCGCCTCATAACGACCAAGAAAAAAATTACGGGCAGCAGGACAGCCATAAGTCAGGCTGCATTTTCCCAGATGTTGAATAAGGCGATTATGAGGGAATTTTTTTAATTTTGCCGTGGTTTTTTTTCTTATCCGCCCCAGATCCAGGTCAGTCAGATCCTGGCGGGGATCAGGATCGCTGCGAAAAGCAGAGACCCAGAATCTACCATCATACCAACCTACTGCCGTATAGGCAAAAAGGGGCAGACAGTCAACATCAGGGTTCATTTTTTCAAAAGCGGCGGAATAAACAGCGGTATGGGCTGGCGCCATAAAGGCGGCAACCGCCTGTATTCCCTCAGCAGGGTCATCAGGGCTGCAATCGAGCAGGGCCGGTTCACCTACTGTCGGATCAAAGCCGATGGGCAGACGACCGGGCAGGACAAAAAGATCACTGCCCGCAGGTAAAGGGATAAGCTCAGAAAGCCTTGGTTTAAAAAACCAGCGATTGCTCCGTCCCGCCATTTTCAGCTCAGGAAAATCTTTTATCTCACCTTTACGATTGGCATACACCAGGCTGGGCGTCTGTTCCGGATGAATCATGGTTTATCTGATATCTGTTTAATCACCGGGGCCGGAGGTTATCCATTACAGAATCAACAACCTTGTAGATTTCCAGATCATCACCAAAAACATCCTGAATTTTCGGATGGTCAAGTAAATCCTCAATAATATACTGGGTCAGATAAAGACTGAGAAAATTAGCATCCGTTACCAGCTGCCGTAAAGGCGCAATCTTGTACTGGATGTCAAAATCCTCCATGTCCTGCATATTCTTAAAAAGGTTCTCAAACAATTCACGAATAGCACTTTCAGACGTTGTTTCGACAATATGGGCGTCAAGCAACCTTTGTACCAGCTTGGTTGCCAACCCCTCCGCGTGTTTATAAGCGGTAGAAAGCATGAACCGTCTCTCCTGTTCCCGCTTTCTGTCTATATCCCGGACAGCCCTGTTACCGGCCCCATAAGGATTACTGGCATGATGTCCCATAATACACTCCTATTTTCAGAAAACAAAAACAGAGAACAGAAAATGACTCTTTCTCTCTGATATCCCGACGGATCGTCTTCTGCTGTTTTCATTAATTAAAAATGGATAACACGCAAAGCAATGTCATGACTGGTGCTATGTAAGCAGGTCAAAATGGACGAAGAGGTAAGCACCCTTAAAAACAGGGCATAAACTTCAACTCCGGATGAAGTGCAGCTGAATAGTTACCATGCAATCAATGCTTAAAGGATCGTTGACCGGTAAATTTCATTGCCACCTGGGGATCAGCCTCGTTACAGGCCTGGATAGTCTCAAAATCACGCATTGAGCCACCGGCCTGGAGAATTGAGGTAATTCCCTGACGGATACCCACGTCCGCCCCGTCACGATATGGAAAAAAGGCATCAGAAATCATGCAGGAACCGGGCAGACCTGCCTTTTCCTCCCTGGTCTGCTGATCAACAGCCTCCAGATCGGCTTTGTCACGTTTACCCTGCTCTACTGCCAGGGCAAGATCAGCGTATGGAATACCAAACTTATCAAAACAGGTAATATCGGCATACTTGGTATAGGCCTTTTGCACGGCAATTTCCGCCACCCCGACCCTGTCCTGTTCTCCGGTACCGATTCCCGTAGTTACACCATTTTTAACATAAATCACCGAATTAGAGGTTACCCCGTGCTCTACGGCCCAGCCAAAAAGCATGTCATCAATCTCAGCCTGGGTGGGCTGGCGCTCGCAGCGGTATTCCTCGCCCTTGTAAGTGGTAACAGCATCCTGCAAATGCTCTGGTTTACGGATGGAATTAACTGCTGACTGCTGGGCGATAATCCCGCCGTCAATAAGAGATTTAAAATCAACAAAACGATAATTTTCAAAATCCGCCAGACGATCAATAGCCGCCATTTTAATAACCCGCAGATTTTTCCGGGCCGCGAGAATTTGCAGGGTGCCTTCTTCAAACTCAGGAGCGCAGACAACTTCCAGATAATTTTTCGCCATCAATTCCGCTGTATCTTTATCAACCGGACGGCTCAAAATAACCGCCCCTCCAAAGGCCGCTATCCGATCACTGCGGTTTGCCTTATTATAGGCATCAGCCGGAGAGCTCCCCAGGGCGGCACCGCAGGGATTGTTATGTTTCAGGATAACCGCTGCCGGTTTATCAACCAGATATTTTATAATATTCAGGCCGTTATCAATATCAGTCAGATTAATTTTTCCGGGATGTTTACCAACCTGGAGCATGTCTTCTACTGAAATAGCGCTCACCAGACCGTTACCCGGTTCAATGAAATGACAGTCGCCCAGGGTCAGGTTACCGTTGACAAGCTCATACAGCGCGGCTTCCTGATCGGGATTCTCGCCATATCTGACTCCCCGCTCGTCAACTGTGCCGTCTTCCATGGTGATCTTCCAGGTTCTTTTCCGGTAAACCAGGGTCTGATCACCAAAAGAAATTGTCATCTCCATGGGAAAATGATCACCTAAAATTGTTGTATACATTTTTTTCAGATCTTGAGCAGCCATGAACTCTCCTCTTATATTAATTTAGTTGGTTCTATTGGTTTTGCTGATTCATCAACAAAATCCGTCATCTTTCATCTGCAACCTGTCCTCTGCAACCTGAAACGCCGCATCCCAATCCTTCCGAACCGGATCAAATCCCCGGCCCCTGATGTCAGAGCACACCTCATCAACCGTCCGCCTGTCGCCCACGGAAAACTGTTCCCCCTCAAGTTCGGGATGAGCGTAACCACCAGGAACCGTTGATGACCCGGCTGAATACCTGGTAGGCCCCAGCCCGATCATGCCGTTGCGGTAACGCCCCTCCTCCCTGGTGGAAAGCAGCAGACCGACATCATGATCAAAAATCCGCAAGGCAAAAATGAGCTGGGACAAATTATGCTCCGAGACCTCAACCCTGGCCTTGAAACCGCCTTCCGCGTAACACAAGCGGGGAAATGACACAGTAAGCGCGGTCTGCCAGTAATGTTTCCGCAGCCAGGCAAGATGCATGCCCAGGGCCAGGCCCTCAAGCCGCCAGTCAGCCAGACCCAGCAGAGCGCCTATCCCGACCTCGCGCATTCCTGCAGCCGCGACCTTATCAGGCACCTGAAGCCGATAGGCAAAATCACGTTTCCTGCCGCTTAAATGCACCTCGTCATAAGTTGAACGATCATAGGTTTCCTGGTAAACCGCGACTCCGGTGATCCCAGCCTGAAAGAGCCGGCGATATTCCTCTGTTTCCAGAGGTTGAATCTCGATAGTGATGGAGGCGAATTTATCTCGCAGCCTGGAAGCCAGTTTGGCCAGATAATCAACATCCAGTCTAGCCGGAGCCTCACCGGAAACCAGGAGAATATGATTTATCTGCCGATTATGAAGAATCAAGGCCTCATTTTCAGCCTCTTCCAGCTTCAGAAGACGACGACTGATTTTGTTATCAGCGGAAAAACCGCAGTAGGCGCAGCGATTAACACAGTAATTGGAAAGATAAAGCGGGGCGTAAATCTGGATTGTATTACCGAAACGCATAGCGGAAATTTCCGCTGAGCGGGCAGCCAGAGCCGGCAACTGTTCTGCCGCAGCCGGCGACAGCAAAGCAGCCAGATCCATTATATCCGCATGCTCGCTCCGCAAAGCCCGGCTGACCTCTTGAGGGCCGCAGCCGACAAAATATTTCTGCAAATCATGAAAAGATGGTATCTCAAACATTTTTATAAAGTCTTGTAACTATTCAGGTAGGGGCGAAAAACTGCCAAAACCACCGACCTGTAACTGTTCAGAGGTAAGCGAACCAAGTGAGACTCCGTGTGCTTTAGCTGTGCGTGATAAGGTTGTCTTACATAGCACGTAACCGTTCACCAGGGAGTAAATCTTTGCAATATTTAAGTCTCTGAGCATTTACCAGTGCCTTAGATTCGGAGTCGGAGTTTATGCCCTGTTTTTAAGGGTGTTTACCTGTTTATTCGGAGTCTCGTTCCCCGCTTACCTGTGCCTGCGCAGCATACTAGGAGGCTGTCCGAGAATGCCATTTTCCCCCAACTCTGTGTTATTTTGAAAAAATAATGCTCGCAATATCAACTATATGGCTGTGCTTATTTTTT
>JANTFJ010000225.1 GCA_024763495.1 Desulfobulbaceae bacterium
CCTAACTGTATCACATCTTCAGCCGCTCTTCATGTCACAAAATCCTCAACGTAGCCCTGCTATGCCTGCGGTTTTGTTCAATCAGATCGACTGAATCGGCAACACATTCAGGTTTTTGTATTGCACTCGAACGGTTACAGAAAAACAGAGGCGGCAGGCGTATCATGCCGTTACCCTGTATGCTGTAGCCTTGAAATTACTGGTACGCCCGGCAGGATTCGAACCTGCGGCCTACGGATTAGAAGTCCGTTGCTCTATCCAGCTGAGCTACGGGCGCATTGTGGGATGACTGCTTGAAAGCAACATTTTTGGTAACTGCTCACAGGCCACCGAACGGAGTCGGAGTTTATGCCCTGTTTTTAAGGGTGCTTACCTCTTCCCGCGATCAGTCTGTCTTACATAGCACCAGTATGCGGCGCAGGGCCAAATGAACGAATATAACGCACTATCCACATGCAGTCTTTGATTATTGGTAACTATTCCGCTGCACTTCATCTGCACGCGATAAGTCTGTCTTACATAGTATTAGTATGCGAAGTTTATGCCCGTAGTATGGGTGCCAGCCTTATCGAGCACAGCTAAAGCACATCTGAACAGTTACAGGTCGGTGGTTTGGGCAGTTTTTCGCCCCTACCTGAATAGTTACGATTATTGCAGGTTTTTCGCATAACCTGAATATTTACACATTTTTAGCATGAGAAAGCGTAATTTGCAACTCAAATTCACGTAAATGTTCGGCGGCTGTCCTATCTTTAAACGATCAGGCCTGCTCATATATGACTCAATACAGCTTACATGCCTGATCACCCAAATATGGTGTCCTGTGAGCAGTTACGTCTTATCCTTATTGACTATAAGCTGGAAGCGAATTATTCTCTCCGATGTCATGTTTTCTTCACTACGCATAAAACGGGAAGCCGAAACCATCGCCGCCATGATAGCCATTAACTGCCGCGATCATCACCAGGCCGGTGAAGGGCTCTGTCCGGAATGTTCCGACCTCCTGGAATACGCCCGTAAGCGCCTTAAGTTCTGTCCTTTTCAGGAAGGGAAAACTACCTGCGGCAAATGCCGGGTTCACTGCTACAAGCCTGCCATGCGGGAAAAGATCCGCCTGGTAATGCGTTATGTGGGGCCGCGCATGCTGTTTCGTCATCCATTTATGGCCCTGCGTCACACTCTGGACGGCAGGCGGAAAATACCCGTCAAGAAGAAAAAGAGTAGATAATCGATTTTCAGCTGACAGCTGCCTGTTTGCTGGAGTACACTTGTCAGAAGACAGAGGACAGAAGACAGAGGACAGAAGACAGAGGACAGAAGACAGAGGACAGAGGACAGAGGACAGAGGTCAGAGGACAGACAGGACTTTTTCATGCAGATAACTCCAGATCAGACAATATCCGAAATTTACGGTTTTGAGCCCGGAAGCAAGGTTGTCCGCCCCCTGTTTTTGAGTAATGTCTCGGCGGGTTTTCCTTCTCCGGCAGATGACTACATTGACCGGCAGCTCGATCTTAACGAATATCTGATAACAAATCCGGCAGCTACCTTTTTTGTCCGGGTGGCAGGGGATTCAATGATTGAGGCCGGTATCAACAATAACGATATTCTAATTGTCGACCGCTCGTTGGAACCGGTCTCCGGTAAGATAGTCATTGCTGTAATAAACGGCGAATTAACAGTAAAAAGGCTGTTTAAAAGCGCTTCCTCCTGTCTGCTGATTGCCGAAAATCCCGACTACCCTGATATTGAAATAAACAAGGAAATGGAGCTTGAAATATGGGGAGTAGCCACCTGCGCCATTCACAGCCTGTGACAAAATATATTTTCGGGCTGGTGGACTGTAACAATTTCTATGTCTCCTGCGAACGTCTCTTTAACCCGAAACTGGAAAAACAGCCGGTTGTTGTCCTGTCCAATAATGACGGCTGCATCATTGCCCGCTCGAACGAGGCCAAGGCCCTGGGGATTGCCATGGGCACACCTTTTTTTAAAGCCGCCGCATTTCTCCGCCAACATGGGGTCAAGGTCTTTTCTTCCAATTACCCGCTTTACGGTGATATGTCATGGCGAGTAATGACCACTTTAAAAAAACTTGAACCGGAGGTGGAGGTTTATTCCATTGATGAGGCCTTTATTCGCCTGCCGCAGCAGGCCTTACCAGACCTTGAAGGATATGGGAAACGACTGCGAAGCACCATAAAGCAACATACCGGCATCCCGGTTTCCATTGGTTTCGGGCCGACCAAGACCCTGGCCAAGATTGCCAACCGTCTGGCCAAAAAAGAAAATAAATATCAGGGAGTATGCGACCTCTCCTCGGTTCATCCCGAATCATTTCTGGCCGGCTGTCCAGTGGGAGATATCTGGGGCATCGGTCGCCGGAACAGCGAAAAACTGCACCAACAGGGAATAACCAGTGGCCTTGACCTGATAAAATGCGATGATGACTGGATTCGCAAGAGGCTGACGATAAGCGGCCTGCGTACTGTCATGGAGCTGCGCGCTATTCCCTGCATTGAGCTTGAAAAGACGAGTAAAAGCAAATCAATTTCCAGCTCAAAATCATTTGGTTACCAGGTGGAACATTTAAGCGAACTGCGGGAGGCAGCCGCCACTTATGTTACCCAGGCAGCGGTAAAACTGCGTTTACAGCAATCCCTGGCCGGCTGCCTGCAAATCTACGTGACCACAAATCGCTTCAGCAAAACCCAGCCCTGCTATGCGGCCAAAGAAATTATCAACCTGCCAGAAGCAACGGCAGACACCGGGATATTAATTAAATCAGCCCTCCAGGGGCTGGAGAAAATTTACCGGCCCGGCCTGCGTTACCAGAAAACCGGGGTGGTGTTAAGCCATCTTGTCGCGGCCAGCCGCAGACAGCTCAGTCTTTTCACCAGGACGAATAAAAACCGGGACAGGCTGATGACCGCCCTTGACCTGATTAACGGCCGCTGGGGTCGTTTTACCATCCAGCATGGGGCCGCCGGTTTTTCCAAGCCCTGGCAGCACCGGCAGGAGATGAAATCACCAGCCTACACAACAAGGTGGACTGATCTGCCGAAAGTCGGCTCATCCGGACAATTATGAAACTCCGTAACCGCTCTATCCCGGAAATTCTCCTGCCCTTGCTGCTGGCCGTAGCTATCGGCGCGCTGGCCGGACTGGGAGCGGTTTTTTTTCGTTGGCTGATTAATTGGGAAATGGGGATAATCTGGTCTGGTGACGGTAATTTTATCAGTCTATTCAATGCGGCTCCCTGGCCGCTGCGTCTCCTTATTCCAGCGGCTGTCGGCCTGCTCATCGGCCCGGTTATCACCTTCTGGGCCAGGGAAGTGCGCGGCCCCGGCGTACCCGAAGTCATGGAGGCCCTGGCCCTGCATGGCGGTCGTATCCGTCATCGGGTAACCCTTATAAAAACTTTTGTCACCTCAACCCTGATTGCCGCGGGAGCCTCAGTAGGACGAGAGGGGCCAATTGTCCAGATTGGTTCATCAATCGGCTCGTCCCTTACCCAGCTTCTTCGTCTGGGTCGGGATAAACACCAGATGGCAGTGGCCTGCGGGGCTGCCGCCGGTATTGCCGCCACCTTTCAGGCACCAATGGCCGGCACTATGTTTGTCGCTGAAATTCTTCTTTTTGAACTGGAAACCACCTATCTCAGCCACATCGTTATTGCTGCGGTTACCGGTACTTTAGTTTCCAGGGCCTGCTGGCATAATGTTGCTGTTTTTCATATTCCCCATTTTACCATGACCCACCCGGCGGAACTGTTGATTTATTTCGGCCTGGGCCTGGCCGCGGGACTGACAGCCTTAATACTTATGGGAGCAATCTTCGGCCTGCCCCGTTTTTGTAATCGTTGCCACATCCCTGACTGGTTTGCTCCGGCCCTGGGCGGTCTGGGCGTGGGAGCCATCGGCCTGGTTCGGCCCGAGGCTCTGGGAATCGGCTATGAAACCATTAATCACGCCCTGGCCGGCAATATTACCCTGACCCTGGCCGCCCTGCTGGTGTCAGCCAAACTGCTGACCACCGGCCTTTCCATCGGTAGCGGCATGAGCGGCGGTATTTTTGCTCCCTCACTGTTTTTCGGGGCCATGCTCGGCGCCATGTTCGGCCACGGGGCAAATTATTTCTGGCCGGACGCTAATCTTTCCACTGCCCATTTTGCCCTGGTCGGCATGGGTGCCATGGTCAGCGCCACAACCCTGGCCCCGATTACCGCTATTCTGACCATATTTGAACTGACCTATAATTATGAAGTCATCCTGCCGCTCATGGTGGCCTGTATTCCCAGCCTGATGATTGTCCAGATTTTTCACGGCTATTCGATCTACGAGACCAAACTGCTGCTGAAGGGGATAAATATTGTCCGGGGGCATGATGTCAACAGGTTGCGGGAAATGAAGGTCAGCCAGTACATGAGTCGTGATTTCAGCACTGTCATGGTGGATGAACGTCTCTGTGAAGTTGCCGGAATTATGGAACAGAGTACTTTTCCCCACTTTATTGTCCTGAATAAACAGAACAAACTGGCCGGGGTATTGACCCTGCGTGACATGCGTAATTATTTTGCCGATCCGACTGAATACGGCCCGGACGGTACGGTACTGACTCTTATGCAGTCCGAGGTTATCAAGGTCAGAGCTGATGAAAACATGGAAAACGCCTTCCATATCTTTGCGGAAAAAAATATTTCCTTCCTGCCGGTTATCGAGATGGGTACTGTGGGAGAGGTCTGCGGTATTCTGAAAAAATCAGATCTTATTTCAGCCTATGATCAGCATATTCTCAAAGAACGTATCCTGCCGCCCCTGAATTGGGTATGTCCGCTGAATAAAAAAACGTAAGCGCTTTATGAACATCATCCCGCACGCGCATGGCGGCGCCCCTGAATCCCTTACAGTTACGGGGCACTATCCGAACATTTAAAGGGGTAGAGAAGGGCAGCTTTTACCCAACCCGAATATTTACGTTATGGGCCCGTTCAAAATTAACTTCCCATTTTAGAGGGGGAACTATAACACATTTTGAAACGATCATGGTCAGTCAAAATCCTCAACGTAGCCCTGCTAC
>JANTFJ010000226.1 GCA_024763495.1 Desulfobulbaceae bacterium
CAGGCTTTACGCGTAATTATATGATTAAATTTCACAAGGGCTATACTCAATAAATATATGCATCATGATTGCAGATTCAACTGCCCCGAAAGGGCCTTTTTTTCCAAGCTGAGTCTTGGAAAAAAGCTTAGTCCCTTAGAATTAATTTTCGTGTTTTTTACAACCCTCAAGGGGGTCCTGAAAAGAGTGGCAAGAAATCGAAAACCTTCTTTGAAAGTAACTGCTCACAGGGCACCAAATCTTTCCGCAAGCAGGCTGATTTACGTATGACTAATATGCTGCGCCAGCCTGCTCGCAAAAATCTCCGGCACCCTGTAAACAGTTACAATTAGGGGGGCGATGTTCCGGCACTTACCCCGTGAGTAGTTACCTTTGAAATAAACAATTTGCGTAACTATTCAGGTAGGGGCGAAAAACTGCTCAAACCACCGACCTGTAACTGTTCAGAGGTAAGCGAACGTAGTGAGACTCCGTGTGCTTTAGCTGTGCGTGATAAGGCTGGCACCCATACTTCGCATAAACTTCGCATACTAATGCTATATAAGACAGACTTATCTCGTGCAGATGAAGTGCAGCTGAATAGTTACCAATTTGCATCGCTCTATGACACCGTAAGCGTTCACCAGCAACTTACGGAGTCTACGCTTACCTCTTTGTCCATTTTGGCCTGCTTACATAGCAACAGTATGCGGCGCAGTCCCAAATGAACGAATCTAAGGGTTCACTCAAAAATAAATTAGTAGAGATAAGGTGTAATGTGGACATTTAGAGAAGTGATCTAATTGCATGCAACCGCAGGCGTAGCACAGCTACGCCTCTGGATTACATAATTGCAGATCGCTTTTCTAAATGTCCACATTGTGCCTTAGAATGCGAAGTTATTTTTGAGTTAGCCTTTAATCAGCTATTTTTTTAAGATATTTGCGGTGGGCCAGCATGATTTTTATTTCACCATAAGAGTATTCATCTCCAAGTGATTTTTTAATCTCTCCTAGAAAATTCTGTCCCATTTCATTAAATTTTTTTTCAATAGCCTGCTGTTTTTCCGGGGAAAGCAGCAAGTTGACATCTAAATCGCCTTTTTCGACAAAAAAAGCAAGGTGGCCTTCAATGGTAGAGTTGACCAGGCCCCTTTCCTCGGCAATCCGGCTGATGGTCAATCCTGAGTTAAACAGGGCAAGACTGGTTTGTTTAGTGTCCTGCACGGGTGCCTTGTCTGTTTTTGGTTTGGTTTTTTCCTCCTCTTTAGTCGGCTCCGGCAGAACGATTTCGGTAATTTTATGCTTTTGCCGGTAATCCGTGACCAAGGACACCAGTTCTTCTCCATATTTTTTCGCTGTTACTTTGCCAACTCCTTTGATTTTTTTAAGTTCGGAAATACTGTCGGGCAGAAAAACGGCAATCTGGATTACCACACTTTGATGTAAAATCTGGAAATGGGCAACACCGGTTTCCTTTGCTTTTGCCGTCCGCCACTCCTTCAGGTTCTGGAAAAGTTCAGGATGACCGACATCCGATTCACTGTAAACTGGAGCCTGATGTTTTTTCTTTTTATCCGGTTTAAAGTCCAGTTCTGCGGCTGTAATGGCCCGCAGGTAGCTTGTCGTTGAAAATTCAGTTTCACAACATTTAATACCCGCGAGTTTTATTGCTGTTTCCAGTTTGAAATTGTTCAGAGCCTTTTTGATTTTTTTGTCAAGTTCGGCATTATCTGTTTCAACGCCCATGTCTTGGCTTAATTCAGTAAAAATGACAGAAAATTTGTCTTGAAACCATTTGGAAGCCTTGGTTATTCTTTCTAGAATAACGGGATCTGCTTCCGGCAGTTTATCTGAAAAAAGGGTGTTTAACTGGGCTGCAAAGTTTTTGCCGACTTTAAAAATTTCATCATCGCTCCGGCGCAGCACCTGGCGGATGTCCCTGATGTTTGTTGTCTGCACCACTTTGTTGTTACCGAGCAGCAGCCGGGCAAGATAATTCAGGCGCCCGGCTAATAAGTTAAAATTAAAACAGTCAAGCAGGATATGGCGTTGATAGCTTATTTTGGCGGCATGGAGCAGCTCCTTAGTGGGCTGGTTATTACTGGAATTCCGGTCAAACAGTAATATCGCGTTATCGGTTTTTAATCCCTGGCTGGTGATAGGGGAACTGAGGACAATGCCTTCCAGGGTCTTGCATCGGCTCAGGGCCACATAGACCTGGCCATGAGCAAAGGCGGCCCTGGCGTCAATGATAGCCTTATCAAAGGTAAGGCCCTGGCTTTTATGAATGGTGATGGCCCATGCCGGCTTCAAGGGATACTGGTTGAATTCGCCGATGACTTCTTCCTTGATTTCCCTGGTTTGTTCTTCAATCGTGTATTTTATATTTTCCCAGGTAACCGGCTTAACCACGATTTCATGGGGATCTCCAGGGCAGCAGACCTTGATGCCTTTGTTTGAAATTTCTGTTACTTTGCCGATTTTTCCATTGTAATAAAGTTTGTCCGGCGAGATGTCATTACGGACAAACATCACTTGCGCCCCTTCTTTGAGAAGAAGAGTGGCCGAGGTGGGAAAAATATATTCGGGGAAATCTTTACTGATTTCCGCTTCAAAGGTATATCCTTTTTGAGGTAAATTCTTTAATCTGGCCTGATTGATGGTCTCGGCTTTATGGTTATGGGTAGTCAGAGTGATGTATCCCTGGTCATTATCCGGGGTAAAATCAGGAAGGTAGCGTTGATTAAGTTTGTTTATACCGGCCTGGTCAAGCCGGTTGTCGCGAACCTGGTTAAGCAATTTGATAAAAGCGGTATCGGACTGGCGATAGATATGTTTCAGTTCAATGGTAATAAATTCAGTCTGGGCCAGGGCCTTGCTGCTGAAAAAATAAACTGATTCATAATATTCCTGTAAGAGTTGCCATTCCTTTTGTTTGGCCACCGGGGAGAGTTGATGCAGGTCGCCGATCATCAGGAGTTGCACGCCGCCAAAGGGTTCATTGTTTCGACGATGACGGCGCAGGACAGCATCTATAGCGTCGAGCAAATCAGCGCGAACCATACTTATTTCATCAATTACCAGCAGATCAAGACTTTTTATGATCTGTTTTTTCTCCTTGCTGAACCTGAATTGCCGCTGACGATTACGTTCATGAGTTTCACTGCCCGGTACAAACGGGGCAAAGGGCAGTTGAAAAAAAGAATGCAGGGTTACGCCGCCCGCATTAATGGCCGCAACCCCGGTAGGGGCTGTTATAATCATGCGTTTAGCCGAGTTTTTATGCAGGTTATGAAGAAACGTGGTCTTGCCGGTGCCGGCCTTTCCTGTCAAAAATATATTGTGACCGGTAAACTGAACAAAATTATCGGCAAGTTCGAGTTCGGGATTTTTTAAACTCATGGCAGATTCTGTACCTTATTTTTTTATAATTATTCAAGAGAATATTGAAAAGTCTTAACCCTTCTTCTACTGTAACTACTCATGGGGTAAGCGTCCTAACTTCGCTAACCCCTGTAATTGTAACTGGTTACAGGGTGCCGCATATTTCCGCGATCAGCCTGTCTTTTTAACAGCAATAAGCCTGTAACCCGTCCATGTTATGCCTGGCAGGAGAAACAGCAGGGCCAGCCGGAAAACCACCTGGCGGGGATGGAGGCCATGATCCAGGGCCGCACCGGTAAAATAAGTTGACAGGCTTAGAACAAAGGTGAGCAGGGCCATTTCCGCGGCAAATACCCGGCCCCGGAACTTGTCCGGTACCAGCTGCTGGAGCAGGGTAGTGCTGAATACCCATTGCACAGCTCCGCCGATGTGACCGCAAAGGACAAAGAGAGCGGCCCAGGCCAGGGTCGGGGCTTGACTGAAGAGCAGATAGCTGGCCGAGGAAATAAAAAAAGACATTCCTATTGAACGGTACATGGATTTATTGCTTTCGCCAAGAAAACGCCAGGCCAGGACAGGGCCAAGGGCTGCTCCCATGCCCCGGAAACTGTAAAGAACTCCGCTGTAGCCTCCCTGGCCGGAACTGCTGAACACCTGTTCGCCGAAAACGGTAAGCATTACCAGGATGCCGCCTGACAGGGCCCAGCCGCTTTTTACCAGGAGCAGCATGGCCACCTGGCTGTTATCTGTTACATATTGGAATCCTTCCCGCAGGTCGTTAATGCCCAGTAACTCCGGCAGGCCGGTTTTTTTCGTCTTTATTGGTTGATTATGCGGCAAATCAAGGCGGCTCATGATCAAGGCCGAAAACAAAAATGAGGCGGCGTCAATGATTATGGCAGCGCGCCAGCCAAAGGAGGCCGAGACAAAACCGCCCAGGGCCGCGCCAACGGCCAGCATCAGCGACCATGTTGCCCCGCTTAAACCATTGGCCACATTTAATTCTTCCGGTTGACAGAGATTTGGTACCGATGCCCGCCTGGCCGGGTCGGCAAACGTCCACAGTGATTCCTGTACCAGGGCCAGGAGATAAATTAACCAGACCTGTTCTGCTGTTTTAACAAATAAAAATAATAAAACCACCAGGACCCGGAGCAGGTCGCAGGTAACCATGATGGTTTTTCTGGAAATTTTGTCGGACAGCACCCCGGCGGCTGGGCCGAGAATACTGGTGGGCATAAATTTGGCCAGCAGGAACCAGCTTACCGCCTGGCCGGAACCCGTTAGCCTGCTAAGCAGGACAAAAATGCCGATATAGTTGAACCAGTTGCCCAGCTGGCTGATAACACCGGCTATCCAGAAGCGGCGAAACCTGGAATTGGCTGCAAGTAATTTGAAATATGAACGATATTCACCGGCGGAATAAGGCGAGGGATTTTTTGAATTTTTTTTTGGCATTAAATTTTCCCTGATAGGGTCGTAACTTTGCCGGGCTCCTGAAAAGCAGGGATATTTATCCGTTCAGGTTTTATTTTTTTATTTGACATGGATGATTTCACTGGTCATAGTACACTATTATTTTTCAGAGAGTATAATTTATTCTGTCAAAGGATAGCGATCAATAAACCACACCTTGACTTTTGAGAAGGCACGGCCTGTAAGCGTTTCAGGGATGCCGCCATGTGCCCGTTTCAACGCTCGC
>JANTFJ010000227.1 GCA_024763495.1 Desulfobulbaceae bacterium
TGCCGCCATGTGCCCGTTTCAACGCTCGCGATAATACATCAGGTATATCGCGGCGTTTAAACGGGTGCAGGGTGGTGTTCATGGAGCGCTTACAATTCAGGTAACTGCTCACCAGGAGGCTGTCCGAGAAAGCCCTTTCTGCGGAGTCTCGTACCTCGCTTACCTGATTAAGAAAAACTTCGGCACCCTGTAACCGTTACAATTAGTGTGGCTTGCGAAATTAAGGCGCTGGCCCGTTAGTAGTTTCAAAAGAGGAATTATAATCAGGAGAATCATAATGAGAAAAATGCAGATAATCGGCGAAGATATGCATATCATGAATCCATTGATGTACAAAGCAGTCAGGGATCGAAATGAGCGGGAAATAGTCCACATCGCAAAACGCCAGCTTAAGGCCGGAGCCCAGTCCCTTGATATTAATCTTGGCCAATCGCGGGAATTAGGCCGTTTAACGCCTTGGCTGGTGGAAACAATTCAGGCTGAAATTGCTGTTCCCCTCTTTCTTTCTTCCCATGTTTTACACCAGCAGCGTGCCCTTGAGGTTCATAAGGGACGCCCCACTATAAACGCGGTTACGGCAAGCCCCGAAGAGTTGACGAAAGCCATGGAAGTTGTCAGGTTTTTTGATGCCGATCTGGTAGTTTTGTTAGTTAGTTCCACTTTAACGCCGGTAGATGTTGATGGGCGGCTGCGGCTGGCTGTTCAGGTTATGGAAAACGCGGAAAAGATCGGCCTGGGGCTGGAGCGTATCTATCTTGATCCACTGCTCACTATGCGGCCTGATCCGGTAGTTCGAGAATTAAATGGCGGCCTGCCGGATATTGACACCGTTCTTGAGTCTATCCAGATGATCGGTGAACTGTCCGCTCACCAGGTTAAGACCATAGTCGGCTTGAGCAATTCATCCGTATGCCTGTTACCGGGGCAGCGTTCCGCCCTCCACTGTCGATTACTGCCCATGCTGTATGAGGCTGGACTTGACGCGGTAATTATGAACTGCCGGGACAGCGCTCTATTAAAAATTGCTGAAAATCCTCTGGAAATGTGGCAGAATGCCGCTTGATTCTCTTTTGTTTCATCGGCTCGCGGCTCATGGTTGACAGTTTTCGCGGGGGGCGTCAAGCACGCGCATGGCAATCTCCCTGAATCCCTTACGAATGGGGCTGTTGCCGTCCGAGTGTACTTTCTTGAGCGTTATCAAATTTTACGGTAACTACTCATGGGGTAAACGCCTAACGCGTGCAAACTTCAGTATTTGTAACTGGTCGTAGTCTCCCTATGGTCGCTTACCTGCAGGGTGCCGTAGGTTTTCGTTATCAGACAGACGCAGCATACTGGTGCTATGTAAGCAGGTCAAAATAGACGAAGATGAGGTGCTGGTGAACACTTAGAGGATGGAGTTTACCGAAAAAAGCAGCCTTTGGTGAACGATTACATATGCGGTGCCCTGTGAGCAGTTACATTTTGCGAAGATTTGCTCCCCGGTGAACGGTTACGGAGAATTTAAAGAAATTGTATCTGATAAATCAAATGATTAACCGCAAAATAATGGTAATGATTAAGTTCCCTGCAGGAGCCCAGCCCTCTGGGCGATTCATGCTATGAAATTTGTCCCATGTTTTATCGTCCAGAGGACTTGGTGCCTGCTACAGGGATTCTGTCGGGTTGCGGGCATAGTCGGCCTTTGTTTTATTGTCATTTTTCAGCTGTTGACCGGTTTAAGTTCGGCCCGCACCGTGGTTGACCAGGTTGGCCGGAGAGTCGAGGTTCCGGAGCATCCTCAAAAAATAATTTCCCTGATGCCCAGTATTACTGAAATAATTTTTGAGCTGGGTCAGGAAAAAAAGCTCAAGGGGGTAACCCTGTTCAGTAGAAATCCTCCAGCGGCTTCCCGCTTGCCCAGGGTAGGGTCATATGTCCATCTTGACCTGGAAAAAATAGTCAGCCTGAAGCCTGATCTCTGCCTGGCTCTGAGGGACGGTAATCCAAGGTACATGGTCGACAAAATTGAGCAGCTGGCAATTCCGGTTTATGTGATTGATCCAAGAGATATGGATGGCATTATCGATTGCATTATCCGACTGGGAAGCCTTGTTGGTGCTGAATCTCAAGCCGCTGAGATTGTTTTGAAAATGCGCCAGAAAATTATGGCCGGCCATGCAATTGTCAGCCAGGCGAAATATCGGCCCAGGGTTTTTTTTCAAATAGATGCCTCCCCGATTATTTCAGCAGGCAGCAATACTTTTATTCAGCAGTTAATCACCATGGCAGGCGGTGAAAATCTGGCTGCCGGATCAACAGCTTATCCTCGTTATTCCTGGGAAGATATTTTAGAAATGCGGCCGGAGATAGTATTAATAGCCTCAATGGCAGGAGGACAGAGTGAGGATGAGCTGAAAGCCGGCTGGCTGCGCTGGCCCAGGATTCCGGCAGTTCGTGACAAGAGGATATATGTAGTTGATGCCGATCTTTTTGATCGACCGACACCCAGGCTGCTGGATGGATTGCAGACATTGCTTCGGCTGATTCACCCGGAGTTGGGGCAACCATGAACTCGATAACTCGTTCCTCTTCTTCTCTGCCGGGCCGTCTCCTGTTGCTGGTCGTCATTCTGGGGCTGCTTTTACTGGCCGCAGTGATTGCCGGTCTGGCCTGCGGCTCTTCTTCCCTGGGCTTGAAAGACATATGGGCTCTGCTTATTGGTCGGCCCGCCCCGGAATTCAGCCGAACTATCCTCTGGCAGATTCGTTTACCACGGGTAATCCTGGCTGGCCTGGCCGGGGCAACCCTGTCTCTGGGCGGCCTGGTATTTCAGGCCTTGTTGCGTAATCCCCTGGCAGAACCTTATATCCTCGGGATTTCCGGTGGTTCGGCAGTGGGGGCAATTGCGGCAATGCTGGCAGGGTTCAGTCCTTTTCCCGGCGTGGCCCTGGCTGCTTTTTCCGGTTCCATGCTTATTCTGGTTCTGGTGCTGGCCATTGGCGGCAGCCGTAGGGCTGACAGCAGTGCCCTGCTGCTGGGCGGGGTAATGATGAATGCTTTTTGTTCAGCCCTGATCATGTTTTTAATTTCTCTGACAGAATCATCCCAGGTTCACCATATCCTTTTCTGGTTGATGGGCGATCTTTCCATTACGGATACGGAAAGAGTGCCTGTTCTCCTGTTAACCATACCCTGTTTCCTGATCATTATGTTAATGGCCCGGCCCTTGAACCTGCTGCTTATGGGGCAGGAAGGCGCGGCAGCGCTGGGAGTTAATGTGCGCCGGGTGTCCCTGCTGCTGCTTACCGTTACTACCCTTATGGTGAGCCTCGTGGTCTGTCAATGCGGTCTGGTAGGGTTTGTCGGCCTGGTTGTGCCCCATATCTTTCGGCAGCTGCTTGGCGCTGATCATCGGCAGCTGGTTCCGGCCTCGGTGCTGGGCGGGGCCTCCTTTCTGATTTTTTGTGATGTCCTGGCCCGGACGTTGCCTGCCGGCGGCGAAATGCCGGTGGGAATTATCACTGCGATGACCGGCGCACCCCTTTTTGTTTTTCTACTCTGGAGGGCCCGGCAATGACGGTAAACATTTTTCAGCATGATTTCAGCAGTTAATTGTATGTACTTTTTATTATGACAGTGATAGCGCTTGATAAAATTGAATTCAGCAGCAGTTCCGGGCCGATTCTGGTTGATGTTTCCTTTAAGGTAAACCAGCGTGACTTTTTTGTTATTATCGGCCCTAACGGGGCAGGTAAAACGACCCTTTTAAAAATAATCAGTGCTGTTATTAAACCGCAGCAAGGGAAAATAACTATATTTGACCGCCCATTGGCCGCTTATTCCCGCCTGGAACTTTCCCGAATAGTGGCCCTGGTTCCTCAACAGGAAACAGGTTTTCCGTTTACGGTAGAGGAAACTGTTTTGCTGGGTCGTTCACCTCATCTCGGCCTGCTGACCATTGAAGGGAAGCAGGATTTTGCCATTGCCCGGCAGGCCATGGAAATTACCGGGATAGACCATCTTGCCGACCGGCGGCTTGACCAGGTAAGCGGTGGCGAATTACAGCGGGTTATTATTGCCAGGGCGATCTGTCAGCAGCCGCGCATCATGCTGCTGGATGAACCAACCGCTGCCCTTGACCCTGCCCATCAACTGCGAATTATGGATATAATGGAACAACTGCGTCGGGAACAGGGAATGACTATTATCATGGTTTCTCATGATTTGAACCTTGCTGCTTTATATGGGACAAAACTGCTGCTTATAAAGGATGGCAAAGTTCGCAGGAGCGGCAAGGTTGGTGATGTCCTGCAGGCTGAGCAGTTAAAAAAATGCTATGGCTGTGATTTTTCAGTGGAAACTGATTCCCGTTCCGGCATGCTGCGGATCATGCCGGTTCCGGCAAAATTGCAACACTGAGAGTAAGATTTTTCAGTTGTTTAAGTGGATAAAAAGTAAATTTTAGTTGAATGATTGGCCTGTTTGCGGTATAGAATATATTTCTTTATTTATAACTACTCACAGGGTACCGAATCTTTTCACGATCAGACCGGCTTACGTATAACTAATACGCTGCCCTGGCCTGATTGCAGAAAATTCCGGTACCCTGTTACCAGTTACAACGGTGGTTGGCGAAGTCAGGTTCCTTGCCCCGTGTGCTTTAGATGTGAGTGATAAGGCTGGCGCAATACTAATTGCTATGTAAGACACATTATCGCGCGCAGCTGAAGTTAACCCTTATTTATAATTTTGCGCCTGTAGCTCATCTGGATAGAGTGCCGGACTACGAATCCGTAGGTAGCAGGTTCGAATCCTGCCAGGCGCGCCAGTAAAATCAAGCCCTTAGCTCATGTTGAGTTAAGGGCTTTTGTCTTATTAGTCTGTTAGGGTTAATTTTTGTGTTATTTGCACCTACATTTTTTTTGGATTACCAGGCAATAATTTGCTGCCAAAGTCCACTTTTTCCAGGTAAAATTTTGAAAAGTACAGTTCTCCCCCTCCCCTGCAAAATAAATTGCGGAGATAATAAAAATTTCTTCGACAATATCACCTTGTTTTAGCGATAATATTTTG
>JANTFJ010000228.1 GCA_024763495.1 Desulfobulbaceae bacterium
ACATAGCAACAGTATGCGGCGCAGGCCCAACTGAACTAATCTAAGGCACTGGAGAACGCTTACAGACTGGAGTTATAAGTAAACAAGCAGCCCCCGGTGAACGGTTACCTCCACGCCCTGCGATAATACATCGGTATATAGCATGGTTGAAGCGTGTGCGGGGTGGTGTTCATGGAGTGCTTACCTTACGGGCATTAATATCAGGGACAAGGCACTGGCCCTGAGACATCTATCTTTACTATACAAAAAATAAAGGTGAAAAAATTGGATTATTTTTTGACTGAAGAACAGCAGATGATTCAGGAACTTGCTGCTCAAATAACAGATGAACTGATTATTCCCCAGCGGGCTGAATTGGACGAAAAGGAGGAGTATCCCCTGGAGATTCTGGAAGCCATTGCCCAGGCTGATCTTTTTGGAATTTATATTCCTGAGGAGTATGGCGGTTTTGGGGCAGGGTGTTTTGAAATAGTCCTGGCCCTTGAGCAGTTTGGCCGGGGGTGTACTGGTGTTGCTACCGCCTTTGCCGCCAGTGCTCTTGGTGTCTTCCCTATTTTGATTTCGGGTAGTGCTGAGCTTAAAGCCAGGTATCTGCCTGATGTGGCTACCGGTAAAAAAAGAGCCGCTTTTGCTCTGACCGAGGCCAATGCCGGCAGTGATGCCTCAGGAATTCAGACTACTGCGGTTCTTGATGGCGATGAGTGGGTGCTGAATGGCACCAAGCAATGGATTACCAACGGCGGGGAGGCCCAGATTTATACGGTGATTGCCATAACGGATAAGTCAAAGGGGCCGCGAGGTGCCACTATGTTTGTGGTTGAGGATAATGATCCTGGTTTTTCCTATGGACCCAAGGAAAAAAAATTGGGCATCAGGGCTTCGTCCACCAGGGAGCTGATTTTTAAGGATTGCCGGATTCCCAAGGATCGTATGGTGGGTCGTCTCGGTACCGGGTTTATTACGGTTATGAGAACATTGGATAAGTCTCGTCCCGGCATTGCTATCCTGGGAGTAGGTTTGGGGCAGGCGGCCCTTGATGAGTCCGTAACCTATGCCAAGCAGCGAGTGCAGTTTGGTAAACCAATTATTTCTTTTCAAGCGGTACAGCACATGCTGGCTGATATGGCTATACAGGTAGAGGCTGCCAGGGCATTGGTTTACAGTGCGGCAAAGCACATTGACGCTCATCCCAAAAATATGTCTAAGGCCTCATCCATGTGTAAAGTTTTTGCTACGGATATGGCCATGAAAGTTACGGTTGACGCGGTTCAAGTATTAGCTGGATATGGTTATATGCGTGATTACCCAGTGGAAAAAATGATGCGTGACGCAAAAATTCTGCAAATATATGAAGGGACTAATCAGATTCAGCGCAATGTGGTCGGCCAGGAATTAAATAAGGAGTATGCATAATCCCGATGAATATTTTTGTCTGTATTAAACAGGTTCCTGATGCCAGTGATGTCCGGCTTGATCCGGAAACAAATACCCTGGCCCGGGATGGGGTGCAGTCGATAATAAATCCGTATGACCGCCATGCCCTGGAAGAGGCCGTTAAGCTTAAAGAAAAGTTTTCCGGAACTGTGACTGTTGTAAGCATGGGGCCGCCTCAGGCTGAGGACATACTGCGGGAGGCGGTTTCCTGTGGGGCTGACGATGCTGTACTGGTTTCCGATAGGGCCTTTGCCGGTGCCGACACCCTGGCGACTACCTATACTCTGTCCCAGGCAATAACCAAACGTGGTAAGCCTGATCTGGTACTTTGCGGTAAACAGGCCATTGACGGTGATACGGCCCAGGTTGGACCGGGTCTGGCTGAACGGTTGGATATGGCCTATGTGACCTGTGTCAGGCGGATTAATGATCTGGTGGACGGGACGCTTCATCTCGAAAGAATGATGGATGATGGTTATGACGAACTTGAAGTGAAATTACCGGTATTGATGACAGTTGTAAAAGAGATTAACAAGCCCCGTCTCCCTTCATTAAAGGGCAAGATGAAGGCTAAAAAACTGGCCATAACTGTTCTTTCTGCTGAAGATATCGGGGCTGACATTAAACAGTTGGGTCTGGCCGGCTCGCCAACCCAGGTAGTCAGGGTTTTTTCACCGGAGTTCAAAGGGGAGAGAACCATGATCAGCGGAACAGTCAGTGAACAGGCTGCTCAGCTGGCAGAAAAGATACTCGAGTTGGTCTGAGCTGGTTGATTGATCTGACGTAAGCGTTTACCAGCACCTCACGGAGTCGGAGTTTATGCCCTGTTTTTAAGGGTGCTTACATCTTTGCCCATTTGAGCCTGCTTGAATAGCACCGGTATGCTGCGCAGGCACAGGTAAGCGAAAAATCAGGAGGTTGTCCGAGAATAGACATTTTTTCTCAAATCAGGTAAGCGCCAGACTCCGAGGCTCCGACTGACAAACACGAAATCGAGTAGATAAGCTTTGCTTCATGTATTATCGCCCAGAGGGTTGGGCTCCTACAGTTAACTATATAAAATCATGTAAAATATGAGGTTAGGTAATGTTTGCCGGTCTCGGACAGGCTCCTGGTATGTACTGGAGTTAAGCGGATACCAATTAAACTAATTGAACCAACAAAATTAAAATGCTGCAAATAGACGAAGATGCCTGTATTGGCTGTGGAGTATGTGAAGAGAATTGCGCCTTTGATGCTATTCATGTTGTTGACGGGGTAGCCAGGGTTAATGATAATTGTACCTTGTGTGGTTCCTGTGTGGAAAATTGCGAGGTTGAGGCCCTGCACATTGAAAAGAGTGACCAGGATGGTCATGTTGATCTTTCCAGCTGGTCAGGTATATGGGTTTATGCGGAATTTCGTCATGGCCGGATTGCTCCTGTTGCTTTTGAGCTTCTTGGTATTGGGCGGCAGTTGGCTGACCAGCGCCAGGTGAAATTGTCAGCTGTTCTGCTGGGACATGGTTTCTCAGATGAAGCAGAGCAATTAATTGCCGGGGGCGCTGATTTTGTTTATGTGGCTGATGACCAGGCTCTCGAGCATTTTACTGATGATGCTTATGGTAATGTTATAATTGATTTGATTAATGAACATAAGCCTGAAGTTGTCCTGGCAGGGGCCACGGCAATTGGCCGGTCTTTTATTCCCAGGGTTGCCACTTCTCTTAAAACCGGCTTGACTGCTGACTGCACCCAGCTGGCAATTGATCCTGACAGCGGTAATTTGTTACAGACCCGTCCTGCCTTTGGCGGTAATATCATGGCAACAATCGTCTGTCCGAATTTTCGGCCCCAGATGGCTACTGTCCGGCCTTTAGTCATGAAACCACTGGAAACTGATTTGAGTCGGCAGGGGGAAGTTATCCAGGTGAAACCTGCCGCAGCGAGGATGGATTCCCGGGTTAAGGTTGTCCGCTGCGTAATTGAAGAGGCTGACCAGGTAAATATTGTTGAGGCTGACGTGGTTATTGCCGGGGGACGGGGACTGGAAAATGCTGAAGGGTTTTCACTGATAGAGGAACTTGCCGATTTGCTGGGCGCCGGAGTAGCCGCATCCCGGGCCGCTGTTGACAGTGGCTGGATTCCCTACCCTCACCAGGTAGGACAGACCGGCAAGACTGTTTGTCCTAAACTGTATATATGTTGTGGAATTTCCGGGGCAATTCAACATTTGGTCGGTATGCAGTCATCAGAGGTAATTGTAGCAATAAACCGCGATAGTGATGCGCCGATTTTTTCCGTTGCCACCTATGGGGTAGTTGGTGACCTTTTTGAAATTCTGCCTGAATTAATAGCCCGGTTGAAAGAAAAAAGGTAAATATCCGTGGTACTTCGGAACATTTAAAGAGTCAGGAAGGGCTGGCTGTTTGCCCAACCCGAATATTTACGAAAAAAGTGTAACTACTCACTGGGGGCAGCTAATATTCGCTAACCACCTGGCCCGGATAAACTGGAGATAAGCGCAGACTTCGAAAGAAATTAAGGTCCTGGACTCTGTTCAGTACTCGCCTGACGGGTGTAAATAACACGAAAATTAATCCTAAGGGACTAATTTGTAACTGATCCATCGGGAGCAGGGTTCTAAACGACAGGAAAAGAATTTGCTGCACAAAAAATGTGGACATGTTCACTCTCATTAAAGGAATAACATGAAGTGTCTAGATGGTAAAACAGCAGTGGTCACTGGCGGCAGCAGGGGAATTGGCCGGGCAGTCTGTTTGCGACTGGCGGCAATGGGTGCCCTGGTAGTGGTTAATTATGTAAGTCGACCTGATGCCGCTGAAGAGGTTGTTGATAAAATAGTCGAGAACGGCGGCAAGGCAGAAGCATGGCAGTTTAATGTTGCTGAAAGTTCTGAAGTCATGGCTGCTTTTAAAGATATTGCTAAACTTGCTCCGGTTGATATATTGGTGAACAATGCCGGTATTACCAGGGATGGTCTGCTGGCAATGATGAAGGAGGATGCCTGGGATAAGGTGCTTGATACAAATTTGAAAGGTGCTTATCTGTGTATGAAGGCAGTAAGCCGGGCAATGATGAAGAGCCGTTGGGGCCGAATTGTTAATATCAGTTCCGTTATTGGTTTTGCCGGTAATGGCGGCCAGACAAATTATGCCGCTGCCAAGGCTGGTCTGGTGGGGCTGACTCGTTCAGCCGCTAAGGAATTGGCATCACGGGGGATTACTGTTAACGGCGTGGCACCTGGCTATATAGACACTGATATGACTCGTGGTCTGCCTGAGGCGGTAACTGAGAAAATCCTGGCGGAGATTCCTTTAAATTCCCTGGGAACACCGGAAGACGTGGCCGCTGCCGTTGCTTATCTGGTTTCAGATGATGCCGGGTATGTGACCGGCCAGTTTATTCATGTTAATGGCGGTATGTTCATGGGGTAGCAGGAAACAGAAACCAGAAGTCGGAGGCTGGATTTTATGGCTGTGTGCTGAATTCTGTGGTGAAATTTATTTGTAACTATTCAGGTCGGGGCGAAAAACTGCCCAAACCACCGACCTGTAACTGTTCAGAGGTAAGCGAACGTAGTGAGACTCCGTGTGCTTTAGCTGTGCGTGATAAGGCTGG
>JANTFJ010000229.1 GCA_024763495.1 Desulfobulbaceae bacterium
CAGCGGCATACCTTGACCACCTACTTCAGGATCCTGGGTCGCAGCAGGCCAGCCCGCCTCATAAAGCTTTTGATAGGGAGCATGAAAACATGATGGCACTTTGACCTGACCATCCGTAAAGGTACAACCCTCTCTATCCCCCTGACTGTAGGTGGGCAGAAGTTCATTGACAGCCATTTTTTCCGCTTCTCCCAGGAGCATATTGACATCGTCAAGGTTATAATCGGCATATGTATCCGTCTTGAAAAGCTGTAGAATGTCGAGCTGTTCCAACAGGTTGAATTTTTGATCCCGCAAATTCGTCAAACCGTTACCCATAAAATATCTCCTTAAATGCTGATTCAGTTAATGAATTTAGAGTTTGATAGCTTCGCATGACTACATCTTCTTTATTCGTTGCCAACCTTTTGGAGAACATCGCACCATGAAACAAACCAACTTGTCGTATGGACCGGATATTTACATTCCCAAAATCCCCACCACTTCGGAGATCTAAAACTCTGAATTCTTGATTTTTGAGCGCAAAACCTTTTCCAAGACTATGATACCCTGGATCAAGGTTTTAAATCGCTCGTCAGAAGTCTGACCATGGTAATACCTGTAATATATCTGCTGTCCACCAACCGCCAACCGAAAGAGGCCAAAACAATAATAAAAATCAAAATTATCTATGGGATGTCCTGAAAGCTCGGCATAGTAACGAACCAAGTCTTCCCTGGTAAGCGCGCTGTCTATGACCGCGGGCATAAACCTGACAGTCTGAAGTTCAGGTGGATCACCTTTCTGCACCCAGTACCCAAGGGAGCTGCCTAAATCCATCAGGGGATCACCTACCGTAGCCACTTCCCAATCCAACACACCGATAATGCGCAGATGGTCATCCGGAGCAAGAACCACATTATCCAGCTTGAAATCATTGTGGATAATCGCTGCCCGGTCAGAGTCAGGTGGCATTTTATCTTCAAACCAGGATATAATATCTTCAAAATCCGGCGCGTCAGGAGTTCTGGCGGCACGATATCGACGAGCCCACCCCTGAATCTGACGCTTTATATATTCCTGCGGTTTGCCAAAGTTTTCAAAGCCGATTGCTTGGTAATCTATGCTGTGCAACTGATGCAACACCTCGATCAACCTGTAGCACAGCGCCTTTGCCTGTTCTTCGGAACTGATAAAGTCCGGGGGCAATTCCCGCCGTATAATTACCCCTTTTATTCGCTCCATCACATAAAACGGGCATCCAATAACTGAACTATCATCACAATATGCCAGAGGCTGTGGACAGTATGGGTAAACATCATGAAGGGCACTAAGGATACGATACTCCCGCCCCATATTATGGGCCGTTCTGGCTTTTGTTCCCCGTGGGGGCCGCCGAAGAACCATCTGCCGATCGCCGATGGTCACCAGATAGGTCAGGTTTGAAAGCCCGCCGGGAAACTGCCGGATTATTGTCGTACCTCGCAGATCCGGAACAGAATCTTTTAAAAAAGTTTCAATACCGGCACTATCCAGAGATTCACCTTCCCGAAAACCGGTTGCTTTATCCACATATACCATGCTGTAGCGTACCTACTTCACTCGCCGGAACATAAGTGACAGGAATTTCCTGGCGCAATTATAAATGAATCCACAAATCGCAGTACAAAGGAGGCATACTCATCCACAGAAGTTTTCCTTTTTTTATACATACTGTGCTTCAAGTACCAGTCCTGCAATAAAGCTTTAATAATACAGGCAGTCATGCGACAATCATCAACCTGAAAATCATGCCGATTCCGCCCTTCCTCGAGAATATCCGTAAGAAGCTGCTCGGTATAGAGCGAACTGTCAACTGCCAGTTTCTTCTCAGACTCCGGAAGATTTTTTGATTCCATATAAGAAAAGTAAAACCATGGCTGCATTGCCTCACTCAAATAGAGGTGAACATTAACTACGGCATGCAACCTTGACCTGGGATCTGATTCTTTTTCAATACATTCATCGAGAATCCGCTTGCCGATAGCCCGACGATGCGACTGGATCATCGATAACAACTCGTCTTTTCCAGAAAAATAGTGATAAAGAGCGCCGGCACTGAGTTTTGTTTCCCGGCTCAAATCTCGCATACTCATGGCCTGAAAACCCTTCTGATTACTCAAACGAATGGTTGCGGAAAATATCTTCTCAAGATTATTTATCGCCGTGTTTTCTTTTTTGACCTGGATGGAAGATCGGTTCTGCAAAAAGATTTCCCGGTAGATGCCTTCTTTGGTCAGATTGATTTTTTTCCTGAACTCATCATAAGCCATAATCTATCCCCTGCTAGTATTTTCAGGCTACCTGCCAAAAATTCCCTGGCCAGTCAGTGTTTCACTTACAGGCCGGAAAACGAGTTTAAAAAAACATGATAATCGTAGAGCGTAACATCATTGATACGTCAACAGGTTTTCACTACCCTCAATTTCCAGATGAGTAATGTCATTAAATCCAGTCAAAGTTATTTCATGCTGATTGTATTTAAACCTGGTAACCGATGCATTGAATATCTGCCAGGAAAGCTTCAGCGTCTTTTCGTCAGATAAACCAAGAGCAACCTGGACTGCTGCTGATATAGGCCCACTGGAAGTGAATACCGCCGCCCTGTTTCCAGCCTCATACTTAGACATAATCATTGCAAGACCCTGACGAACACGTTGTTTAAAATCCGACCATCGAGGAACTCCTAAAGGTTCGAAACTCCCCGAAACCCAAAGCTCCATAACCTTGGCGAATATCCGTTGGAAAGCTTTTTTATCAACACCTTTTTGCCGCAGCACAGCCAAATCAGGATATTTATCCAAAGCTGCAGGCAGCAGAGCCTGCCAGATTATTTCAGAATCGTATTCGTTAAAAAAATCCAGCTTGATCAAAGGCAAAATACCTGTTCCGGTTTCCCTTGAATAACACGCTTCATATTCGTGCAATGTTTCAAAGTGACGTTCCAAACAGCCGGAATATATCTCTTGAGGTGCTTTTCCGGTCCGAACCAAATGCTGTGCTAGAACCTGTGACTGACGAATCCCAAGCGCAGAAAGATTATCATAATTTTCTTTTCCAAAAGATGCCTGCCCATGCCGAATAAGATACAAATCATTCATATATTATACCAACAATAGATCAACGCCAAAAACCTTATAGAACATGAAACATACATGTAATATACTGGTGAATCTTACGATATGATCATCTCAATACTACCTTGGATAATCTAAAGTCAAGAAAAAAATATAGTGAACGTTCGTTTTTTTTCTTGACTTGAGTTTATACAGTGCTATAAAAAGAAATTGAATAATATATCGTTCTAATACTCACAATATCGGAGATCATGAAAAGCGTAATATACATTCATCTTTTTATAACAATTATTCTCTTAGCTTCGTCACTGCCAGCTATCGCTGAAGAACACCTTAACCCCGTAAATACCTCGGGATTATCTCACAATTTTTTACAGACCGGGCCGGTAGTTGAAACCTTTTACGGAAAACTCAGGGGTGTTTTCATTTCCAACAATACTGCGGCATGGTTAGGAATCCCTTACGCAAAACCTCCAACGGGCATACTGAGATGGAAGGCGCCGCAAAAGCCGGAAAAGTGGAATGGGGTAAAAACCGCTGAGAAATTCTCCAACCCATGTGCGCAACCAGACATATTTTCCGCCAATGGGGGGAAAAGTTTCGGCAGCGAAGACTGCCTTTACCTGAATATCTGGCGGCCGAATGATTTAAAAAGTTCCTCAGGATCAGCAACGAGGATAGGGCAACAGCATGATTTACCGGTATTCTTCTGGATTCACGGCGGTGGGAATATCTGCGGCAGCGGTTCATCACCCTTAATCAACGGTTCCGGCCTGGCCGCTGGAACCAGGATGCTGGTAGTAAGCGTGAATTATCGTCTCGGTCCACTGGGCTGGTTCAGCCACCCGTCACTAAGAGATGGCGATAATGCCGCCGATGATTCGGGGAATTACGGCCTGCTGGATATCATTGCCGCGCTTGAATGGGTGCAGGAAAATATCAGGGCCTTCGGCGGCAACCCGGACAACGTCACCGTCGCCGGTGAATCAGCGGGAGCCTCTGACATCCTGAGTCTTCTTACTTCCCCACTGGCCTCCGGTCTTTTTCACCGGGCGATAGTGGAAAGCGGGAACTTCAGCACAAGAACCGTCAGCAAAGGGGACCAGAACGCCGTCAATTTCATCTGCGAGCTGCTGATAAATGACGGCTCGGCCGCTGACCAGCAAGCTGCGAAGGCTCTGCTCGCGGGAATGAGCAACAGTAAAATTAAAAAATATTTGAGATCCAAATCCTGGCCGGAATTATTAGCCGTCGCCCCGGACAGGGGCATAGCTTCCGAAGACGGGACTGTTATTCCGAAACAGGCGCGAAAAAAAATCGCCAACGGGGATTATAACCGGGTACCGATTATTATCGGCTCCAACCAAAGTGAATTGTCCTTTTTCGCCTATAAATTATATGACGGCTTGGTTGAAAAATATGGCCAGCTGCCGGGGACCACCTTTTATATGAAAGGGGTTTATTACGGCAGTCTCCTGTGGAAAGTCAGGGGTGTTGATGAGCCGGCGGCTGACATGAGCCGGTTTCAGGATAATGTGTATACCTATTTGTTCACCTGGGACGAAGAACCTTATCCATACAACCTGCTCCTGGGCGCGGCCCATGCCATGGAAATCCCTTTCCTGTTCGATTCTTTCGACCAGATGATTGAACCGTTCAAAAGCATGGCCTTCAACAACGTAAACCTACCGGGAAGAAAATATCTCTCCAGGACAATGCGGGATTACTGGTCGCGATTCGCCCATACCGGCAACCCGAACGGATCGGCTCTGCCTGAATGGCATTCATGGAAAAAGGGGGAACCCTGCTGCCTTCTCCTGGACACCAGGATCTCGGTTTCAGCAAAACAGGTTACGCGGGAAAATTTATTCGCAAAGCTGGCAACGGAATCACCTCTCATACAAAAAGCTGTAAAGGGTTATCTGAGC
>JANTFJ010000230.1 GCA_024763495.1 Desulfobulbaceae bacterium
TTACCTCCGGCTAAAGACATGCCGGAATGACGAGCGAGTTTTATTGGTGATGTTATATGACTTCAAATACTTATCTCAAGTCAGAAAGTTGAGTTAAGGTGCTTGCCCCGTGAGTAGTTACAATGGAAGCGGACTTAGAATCTTTAGTCCTTTAGAATTAATTTTCGTGTTTTTCATACCCCTCAAGGGGGTACTGAAAAGAGTGGCAAAAAGTAGTTACCAATGATATTTAAACAAGCAATTTTAATATTTTTTTTGATTTTAAGCGGCTCCGGGGCTATGGCGGCTATCGATCCTTTTCCGGTCTATGATTCCATCCGGCCCAATGTTGAATTCTGGAAAAAGGTATATACCGAATATCCGAGCAGCATGGGGTATATCCATGATTCCCGGCGGCTTGATATTATTTACGAGGTAATTAAACTGGTTGACCGGAATAAATCCGGGGCCCGGAGAAAAAACAAAAAGAAGATTAAACAGGTCAAGGCCAAGTACAAAATTATTCTAGAACAGCTTGCCGGCGGGAAAAAACCGGCTAATGCTGAAGAAAAAAGGGTGCTGGCCCTGTTTAAGACTAAAGCAGACAAAAAAAGTCTGCTGGCTGCCCGCAACAATATTCGTTTTCAGCTTTGCCAGCGGGATCGTTTTCTGCCGGGTCTTATTCGTTCCGGTGCTTACCTGGCAGAGATGAAGAAAATTTTTCATGATTACGGTTTACCGGAAGACCTGATCTATCTTCCCCATGTGGAATCTTCTTTTAATTACAAGGCCTACAGTAAATTCGGCGCTGCCGGAATCTGGCAGTTTACCCGTTCCACCGGCAGGAGATTCATGACCGTAAATTATACTCTGGATGAGCGGCGTGACCCTATTCGCGCCACCCATGCCGCAGCTCGTTTTTTAAAAGAAAATTATCAGAAGCTGGGGTGCTGGCCTCTGGCCCTGACAGCCTATAATCATGGAGTTAACGGCATGGAACGGGCTCAAAAAAGCAAGGGCGGTTATGAAAATATTTTTAACAGTTATAAGGGCAGACGTTTTAAATTCGCTTCGCGTAATTTTTACTCGGAGTTTCTCGCTGCCCGGGAAATTGCCAAAAATTACCAGCAATATTTTACTGATGTTACCATGGAGCTGCCGGTTAAAACCTATGAACTGAAATTGTCGGGTTATGTGGATGTCAAGGATGTTGCCCGTCATTTCAAGGTTGACCTGGAAACAATCCGTGAATTAAATCCTGGTTTACGTAAGCCGGTTTTTGACGGCCAGAAATATATTCCCAGGGGCTATTATCTCCGGCTGCCCCGTCGACTGAATGGTGATTTTAAAAAACTTGCTGCTGCTCTGCCTGCCGAAATCTTTAAAACCAAACAGAAACCAAGCCGTTTCTATCGGGTGGAAAGGGGTGACACAGCCGGACTGGTTGCCCGGCGGCATGGGGTCAGGCTGGCTGATTTGATAATGGCTAATAACCTGAACTCCAGAGCAATGATTTACGCGGGTCAGAATCTGCGGATTCCCTCTCTTGACGAAAAAATTATTCCCCGCAAAGCTGAAAGCGGCAACATTGCCATGGCCGCTTTAAAAGTTGAGAAAGGTATTGTCCCCCTGGTTGTTGAAGTAAAAGAGGTAGCTACTCCGACAGAACCACGGCAGCCCGTAGTTGAAAAAATTAAGGCCGGGGAAGTTGTCATGAAACCGGTCAAAACACCGGAGGCGCAGATCATGCCACAGCCGGTGGAAACGCCAAAGCGGGCGGAAGTCACCGAGCCTGAGGTCGAAAAGTTCGAAAAGCCGGGCGGAGGCAGGGAAGTACTGCCTGTTGCCGAGTTGAACTCTTCAGTTGTTATGGGAGATTTAGAGGTAATAACGGTTAATCTCCAGGCAGGCCGGCAGGTTGGGACAATTGTGGTTCAAGCCGGTGAAACCCTGGGACATTACGCTGACTGGCTTTCAATTCCCACCCAACAGATAAGGCGTTTAAACGGCCTGCCTTTCGGTCGGGCCATTCACCTTGACCAGAAGATTAAGATTCCCTTTAGTAAAGTGAACAGGGATGAGTTTGTGGTAAAGCGTTATGAATATCACAAGGAGATTGAAGAGGATTTTTTCGCTGCTTACAGGGTGGAAGAAATCCAGGATTACAAAGTACGGCGGGGTGACAATATCTGGAATCTCTGCCGGGAATTTGACCTGCCTTTCTGGCTGATAAATAAGTACAACAGCAGGATTGATTTAAATTCGCTGATGCCGGGCCAGAAAATGAATGTGCCGGTAGTAAGACCTGTCGCAGGCGGCCTGGAGGATAGTTGAAATGACCGGAAAACCTGAGAAAAAATATTTAAAGGACTACAGCCCTCCTGATTTCCTGATTGATGAGGTTAAACTCCATGTCAATCTGGATGAAGAGCATACTACAGTCAAGGCTGCCATGAGCTGCCGCCGTAACGGCAGCCGGAAAAACCTGGTATTAAACGGCGAGGAGCTGATTTTGAAATCAGTCAGACTCGGGGGGCGCAGGCTTGCTGCTGAAGAATATAGCGTCGGCCCGGAAACCCTTACCGTTTCCGCAGTGCCTGATGCCTTTGTCCTGGAAATTGAAACCGAGATAAATCCCGGTGCTAATACCGCTCTTGATGGCCTTTATTATGCCGATGGCATTTTCTGCACCCAGTGTGAGGCTGAAGGATTCCGCAAGATAACTTATTTCCTCGACCGGCCTGACGTCATGGCCCGTTATACTACAACTATTGAGGCTGACTCATCACTGCCGGTTCTGCTGGCCAATGGAAATCTGCGCGCAAAAGGGCAGTTGCCAGACAATCGTCATTTTGTGATCTGGGAAGACCCTTTCCCCAAGCCCTGTTATCTTTTTGCTCTGGTGGCCGGTGATCTAGTCCGGGTCAGCGGGCAGTATACCACCATTAATGCCAGGCGGGTGGCCCTGCATATCTATGTTCAGGAACATAACAGCGAGTCCTGCGCCCATGCCATGCGCTCTTTGCAGAAGGCCATGGCCTGGGATGAGAAGGTCTTTGGCCGGGAATATGATCTCGATCTTTACATGATTGTCGCGGTGGATAATTTTAATATGGGAGCCATGGAGAACAAGGGCCTGAATATATTTAATTCCAAATATATTCTGGCCCGGCCCGAGATTGCCACTGATCTCGACTATGAAATGATTGAGGCGGTGATTGCCCATGAATATTTTCATAACTGGACCGGCAACCGGATAACCTGCCGGGACTGGTTCCAGTTGAGTCTTAAAGAGGGCTTAACTGTTTTTCGCGACCAGGAATTTTCCGCTGATATGACTTCCCGTCCGGTTAAACGTATCAGTGATGTAAGGATGTTGCGTAATTTCCAGTTTCCGGAAGACAGCGGCCCCATGGCCCATCCGGTGCGGCCTGATTCCTATATTGAAATCAATAATTTTTACACGGTCACTGTTTATGAGAAAGGCGCTGAGGTGATCAGGATGATTCATACCCTGCTTGGCAGCAAAAATTTTCACAAGGGCATGGATCTTTATTTTAATCGGCACGACGGCCAGGCCGTTACCACTGAAGATTTTGTTAAGGCTATGGAAGACGCCTCCGGCATTGACCTGGTTCAATTCCGGCGCTGGTATAGTCAGGCCGGAACTCCATTGTTAACCTGCAGTGCTGAGTATATTCCGGACAAAAAACATTATATCCTGAAGATCAGTCAGACTTGTCCAGCCACTCCGGGCCAGCCCCGGAAGGAACCGTTTCATATTCCCTTTAACATGGGATTACTCTGGGGGCGGGGCAATGAAAGCAGCCAGCTGGTGGAAATCAGGAAGCCGGAGGAAAATTTTGTTTTTGCCGATATTCCGGAGCCCCCCATCCCTTCACTGTTACGTGATTTTTCCGCTCCAGTCCGGGTTGAATTTGATTACAGTGATGAGGATTTGCGGTTTCTGCTGGTTAATGATTCAGACCCCTTTAACCGTTGGGATGCGGGTCAGCGTTATTTTTCCCGAATTATTCTCAGGTTGGTTGCCGACCTGCAGTCCGGGCACAAACTTCAATTAACCCCTGAAGTGGAGGAAACCTTTGCCTCTCTGCTGGCCATGAACGGCCTGCTGCACGCAGCTTTTCTGACTCAGCTTTTAACCCTTCCTTCGGAAAAATACCTGGGGGAACAGCTGGATATTATTGCTGTTGAGGAGATTCATCAAGCCAGGGAATTTGTCCGTCATTCCCTGGCGCGATCGTTGTTTCATCAATTTATCGAGGTGTATCACGATAATGTAAACTTAAGTTCTTATATGTATCATCCTGTCCTGGCCGGGCAACGCGGCCTGAAAAATTTAAGTATGTCATTTCTAATGCTGCTCGATGAAAAATCGATACTTGATATCTGTTTTCGACAGTATGACAGTAGTGATAATATGACCGATATTATTGCCGCTTTTCAGGCTCTGGTTCATAACCGTGACTGTCCGGAGCGCAGCGCTGTGCTGGTTCATTTCGCCAACAAGTGGCAGCGGGAACGGCTGGTTATTGATAAGTGGTTTGCCATTCAAGCTCTGGCTCCCCGTCCCGATACATTAGATGTGGTTAAAAGCCTGTTGAACCATCCTGATTTTTCTTTACATAATCCCAATCGGGTAAGGGCGTTGATTGGGACATTCTGCAGTGCCAACATCAACTGTTTTCATGAAAAAAACGGGGCTGGATATGAACTTCTGGCAGATCAGGTACTGGCTCTTGATCCCTTGAATCCCCAGATTGCCTCACGGATGCTGATTCCGTTAAGCCGATGGCAGCGTTTTGACCTGGAACGTCGGGAGTTGATGAAAAAGGAACTGGCCCGCATCCTGGCGGCAGATCCGTCAAGGGATGTTTATGAAGTCGCGGCCCGGAGCCTGGGTCGGGAATAACCGGCAGTTGGATAATTTGTAAGCGCTCCATGAACACCACCCTGCACCCGTTTAAACGCCGCGATATACCTGATGTATTATCGCGAGCGTTGAAACGGGCACATGGCGGC
>JANTFJ010000231.1 GCA_024763495.1 Desulfobulbaceae bacterium
GCACCTCATCTTCGCCCGTTTGGGCCTTCTCGAATAGCACAAGTATGCTTCGAAGTCCCAAACGAACGAATCTAAGACACTGGTAAACACTTACAGGACTGAAGGTTATCGTAAATTTGGTGCCCAGGTGAACGGTTACATTTAATCTTATCCGGACGAAAAACATGAATTATCTAATAACATTAATCGGCCTGGTGCTGATTCTTGAAGCTCTGCCTTATGTGGCCTTTCCCGAGGCCATGCAAAACTGGCTGAAACAGCTCGTCGAGATGAATCCCTCGGTTCTCAGGATTTTAGGACTCCTGGGCATGGGAACGGGATTACTTCTCTGTTACATAACTCAGAGGACTAACCTGATATAATGAATTCAACAATTCCGGAACCTTACGATATCAGTTCATACAATTATGACCTGCCGGAAGAAATGATCGCCCAGACCCCGGCTGAACAACGCGACAGTTCCAGGCTGCTGGCCGTGAATTGTAGCACTGGTGAAACCAGAGAACATGCCTTTGCCGACCTGCTTGATTATCTCCAGCCCGGCGATCTGCTGGTCGCTAATAATACAAAAGTTTTTCCAGCCCGGCTGCTGGGAGAAAAAAAAACCGGCGGTAAGGTGGAACTGCTTATTCTGGAATATCCCGACCTTCAGCAGGCGGTTTGTCTCGATAAGCAGACAGGCTGGCAGGAAGTTGCGGTTAGCGGTCTCTTGAAAAGTTCCAAACGGCCCAAAGTCGGCAGCACTTTATTTTTCAATGCCGACCTGCGGGGTATTGTTCTGGAATTAACGCCGGAAAAGGCTCGGATCAGCCTGCGATATCGCGGCAACCTGGCCGACCTGATCGAAAAAAACGGCCATACCCCCCTGCCGCCCTATATTCGGCGGCACAAGGGGGAACAGCCGGCCGACCGCAGACGATACCAGACGGTTTACGCCAAAAATACCGGGGCAATAGCCGCCCCCACCGCCGGGCTTCATTTTACTCCTGACCTGCTGCAACGATTAAAAAAAAGGGGGGTAGGTTTTGCTGCCATTACCCTTCATGTTGGTTATGGAACCTTTGCCCCGGTTCGAGTTTCAGACATCCGTGACCATAAAATTCATTCCGAATTTTTAACTGTAACCCCTGAAACCGCGCAACAGATTAACCAAACAACAGCATCGGGAGGACGGCTGTTCGCCGTGGGCACCACAACAGTACGCTGCCTCGAGTCTGCCGCCGCCGACAATGGCCGGATTATGCCAACCCAGGGATGGTGCGATTTATATATCTATCCGGGATATAAATTCAAACTGGTCAGGAACCTGATAACAAATTTTCATCTGCCGGGTTCCTCCCTGCTCTTTATGGTAAGCGCCCTGGCGGGACGTGAATTGATCCTCGACTGTTACAGATACGCGGTAAGTTCAGGGTATCGTTTTTTCAGCTATGGCGATGCCATGCTTATCATGGCCAACCCTCAGGCTCAGAAAGGAATTAAAGGATAAAAGTAACCAGTTACAAATACTGAGATTTGCAATCATTAGGTGCTTACCCCATGAGTAGTTACGGATAAAAAACTGCTCAGGCCGCGCATTTACAGGGTGATCCCTGGGCACAGCAAGTCGAGCCCTTGCTTTCCTTGGGACAGGAAGAATCTTTTTTCGAGGCTGTACTGGATTTACTTTTTTTCGGAGCCGTACCACTGCTGCCGGAGCTGCTGTAACCATCTGCATACCAGCCGCTGCCCTTCAGGTGAAAAGAACTTTTAGAAATCAATTTATGCAAATTTCCGCCGCATTGCTCACAGACAGTAAGCGGCTTATCTGAAAAATGTTGTAATGCTTCGCTGATTTTGTGACATTTTTCACACTCATACTCATAAATCGGCATTATAATACTCCTGTTTTATCCGAAAATCAAAATCAGAGGGTTTAACTATATTCAGTCATAAATGTCATGGAACTCGCTCCGCTCGCACCATGACCTACACAGGAATCATGCCCTACGCCATGGTGATGCCCCTGTAGGTCAGGTTGCGCGAAGCGTTACCTGACAGAAACTTAACAGAACCGTAAGCTTTCACCAGCACCTGATGCGGGCATTGCCCACAACCCGGAAAAACCCCTGTCCCCATACAGAAACACCCCAAGGGCATTTCCTCCGGAAACCCAGCCATCTGGACGATAAAACATGGAGCAAAGCCCATAGCACTGGATCAAATTTTCTCCGGCCATCCCCATACATGAAAATGCGGGTTGTGCTTCCCGGTACTTCCGGAATATTTTCACGGTAAATGTAATGCTGTCCGCTTAATCTGTCAATGCCGCCTTTTCTTTTCATCCGGGTTTGTGGTAAACTATTTTGTAACTATTCAGCGGTAAGCGCTCCATGAACACCACCCTGCACCCGTTTAAACGGGCACATGGCGGCATCCCTGAAACGCTTACAGGCCGTGCCTTCTCAAAAGTCAAGGTGTGGTTTATTGATCGCTATCCAAAATACTATAGCGCTCAACAAACTACACCCAACGGCGACAACCCCATAACTGTAAGGGATTCAGGGACGCCGCCATGTGCGTGCTTAAACCCTGCGATAATACATCGGTATATCACAGGGTTTAAGCAAGTGCAGGGTGGTGTTCATGGAGCGCTTACCCAAATAATATCATATTTTTCCGGAGAGACGCGTGCAACAAATTTTAACGCTTCAGGCTGAGGAGGGCATGGTACTGGCAAAAGATGTAGAGGTTGAGGGACGGGTTCTCTGCGGCAGGGGTACCACTCTCTCCGTCAAAATAATCGACCGCTTTCTCAAGATGGATGTCAGCCATGTCACGGTTGAAGGTCATCCGGTTCAGATTGAAGGAGAAAAAAGCCTTGAGGAAGAGCTGCGGGCCATGGAAAAAAGATTCAGCCGGGTTAAAAAGGTTCCGCCGCTTAACTATTTGAAGAAAAAATTGATGCAGAAACTGGTTATCTCCCGGAGATAGTAATGGCTGATGAAAAAAAACAAAAATACCGCAAGGCCCTGAAACAGACAAAAAATCTCCCGACCCTGCCCGGAATTGTTGCCAAGCTGTCCAAAATGGCCGAAGACCCCGATACCACAACCGAACAGATGGGCAAGGTAATCAGCAAAGATCACATTCTGGCCGCTAAACTTTTGATGCTGGTAAATTCGGCCTTTTACGGCTTTCCTCAGAAAATAAGCTCCTTGAGCAGTGCTATTGTCCTGCTGGGATTTAATGTCATCAAGAGCCTGATCATCAGCGCCTCAATTTTTGAACTGATGGAAAATGAGGATCTTGAACTGTGGGAACACTCCCTGGGCTGTGCCGTGGTATGCAGCGTGCTGGCGAAACGGCTTGACATCAAAGATCCGGAAGAGGTCAGCACAGCCGGGCTGATTCATGATATCGGCAAGGTTGCCATTAAAATTGAATTGCCGGAAGAACATGCTTTAATTGATCAGACTGTCGCAAAAAGAAAAGTTGCCAGGCGGGAAGCGGAACTTGCTGTCCTGGGACTTGATCATTCCGAGGTTGGTGGCTGGCTGGCCAAAGGCTGGTATCTGCCGGAAAAACTGGTTGAACCTATTGCCTGTCATCATAATCCCCAGGCCTCCAGAGCTGAAAAACTGCCTACCGCTATAGTTCATTTCAGTGATATCATGATTCGCGGCATGGGATATGGTCATGGTGATGATATCTGGGTACCGCCGCTGAGCAAAAAAGCCTGGGCGCTGCTTGGGCTCAGCCCCGCTGATCTGGATGAGATCATTGACGAGGTAGAGGAAAAGCTTTGGGATGTCAAAGGCTTCAGCCTGGAAATTAAATCCGGCCTGGAAAATAAAATGGCATAGCATATGAGCAGAATACTGATTGCCGGCTCAGAAAATATAATTTCTGCCGGAGCAAAAATTATTATTGAGACCAAGGGGTATCAGTTTCTTTTTTTTCAAACCTTATCCAAGGCTATATCACAGGTGCTTGAAGATCCGCCTGATATCCTGATCCTGGAAAAAAATTTTGCCGGTGACGGCGAACACGATTTAATAAAAACAGTAAAATCCAGCCTCCAGAAAAGTAATATTCCGATTCTTCTGGTCGTGGAAGAAGAACAGATCAACAGGCTTGACTGGCTGGTTTATCCGGTTGACGATCTGCTTATTCGTCCCTTTAGCCCGGAAGTTATCCTGACCAGAATTCAACTGGCCGAAGCCCGGCTCCTTCGGGTATTTGACAACAATCCCTTAAGTAAACTGCCGGGCAACACCTCTATTTTACGGGCAATACAGAACACACTGGATAATGACGAAATTTACGGGGTATGCTATGTGGATATTGACAATTTCAAGCCCTACAATGACCGATATGGCTTTTCTCAGGGCGATGACATTATCCTTATGGTCTCCCGTATCCTGGTAAATGTAGTTGGTGAACTGGCCAGAATTGACAGCTTTGTCGGTCATGTAGGTGGTGATGATTATGTTTTCATAGTCCGGGAAGACAAGGTAAAAGAGGTGTGCGAAAAAATTTTGACAAATTTTGAGATGGTCAAAAACATGTTTCTAAGCCCTGAAGATCTGGCTGCAGGCTGTTATATGGAAAAGGATCGCCAGGGAAGAGAAACAACCTATGGCCTGCTCAGTCTCTCCATTGCCGTAGTAATCACTGACGGCAAAAAATTTGAACATGCTGCCGAAATTGCGGCAATTGCCTCCCAGGTAAAGCATTACGTAAAAAAACTCAGCGGCAGTAATTACATGATTGATCGTCGGGATAAAAAATAATGTAAGCGCTCACCAGCACCTCACGGAGTCGGAGTTTATGCCCTGTTTTTAAGGGTGCTTACCTCATTTGTCCATTTGAGCCTGCTTGAATAGCACCATTATGCTGCGCAGGCACAGGTAAGCGAGGAACGAAACTCCGAATCTAAGGCAAGTGAGTGTCCAATTCCCTGCTGTTGCAGGCTTTACGCGTAATTATATGATTAAATTTCACCAGGGCTATACTAAATAAATATATGCATCATGATT
>JANTFJ010000232.1 GCA_024763495.1 Desulfobulbaceae bacterium
TCGCGAGCGTTGAAACGGGCACATGGCGGCATCCCTGAAACGCTTACAGGCCGTGCCTTCTCAAAAGTCAAGGTGTGGTTTATTGATCGCTATCTTAATTACGGCTGGCACTTGTTTTGCTTATAACTAAATAAGGTCTGTGTATTTCAAGCCCGATTCCATTACAAACCAGTTAAACCAATAAAACTAAAGGCTGAAAATGAAAAAAATCGAAGCAATTATCAAACCCTTTAAACTTGATGACGTGAAAGAGGCTCTTAACGATATAGGTATTAAAGGTATGACCATTTCAGAGGTCAAGGGATATGGACGGCAAAAGGGCCACAAGGAAATTTACCGGGGAGCGGAATATGTGGTTGATTTTATCCCCAAAGTAAAGATTGAGCTGGTAGTCAGGGCTGAACAGGTTGATGAAATTGTTGAAAAAATAAGAAACGCGGCTCTTACGGATGGTGGTAAAATCGGTGATGGTAAAATTTTTATCCTGCCGATCGAAGAGGTTATCCGGGTTCGTACCGGCGAAAAGGGTATTGAGGCAATTTAATTCGTGAAGGGTGAACTGCGGGCCAAACGAGAGGCCCTGGAAAATCTCTGGCGCCAGGGTTTGAGCGGCCAGGTTCTGCTGGACAAGCACACCCGAATGATGGACGACTATCTTGCCGCTGATTTCAACAAATCTTCCAGCTCCAGGAACATGGCTCTGGTTGCGCTGGGCGGATATGGCAGAGCAGAGCTTTTCCCGTTTTCCGACATAGATATTATGCTGCTTCATCTGGATGAACCAGAAGAAAAGCTGAAAGAGGTTGCTGAAGCAGTATTTTATCCTCTCTGGGATGCCGGCCTTGAGGTCGGCCATGGAGTTCGTACCCCTGACACCTGTCTGTCCGAGGCAAAAAAAGATTTTTTCCTTGAGGTTTCCCTGCTGGATGCCAGACTGCTTGCCGGTTCAAAAACACTCTTTAATGATTTACGCGAAAAGCTCAGCCATTTTTTTATTGAAGGCAAACGTCGTCATTTTATTAACAATATGCTGGAGCACCGCAGCCTTCGGCATCAACGTTTTGGCAACCACAGCTATCTTCTGGAACCTCATATCAAGGAAAGCCGGGGCGGTTTCAGAGATATCCAGGCCATGCTGTGGACAGCCAGGGTGGTATTTGGCCTTAACGATCTGGAAGCCATGGCTGATGCCGGTCTGCTGAGCGCTGAAGAACAAATAAATTTCGCCGAAGCCTGGGACAACCTGATACGTATCCGCAACCGGCTTCATTATATCTGCGGCAGAAAAAATGATCAGCTCTATTTTGAGTATCAGGAAGAAATGGCAACGGCCTTTGGCTATAAAAACAGTCAAGGGCTGCTGGCGGTTGAAAATTTTATGCGGGACGTGCACAGGCATCTGCAGATCATAGCCGTAACCAGCGATCTTTTCTTTGAACATGTTAATGAGGTTCTTCATCTCGGCAGTCCGCAACATCCTGACAAAAAACTCGAAAAAGGCCTTGAAATAAGAGGAGACAAGGTAATAATTACCTCTTCAACGGTGATTACGGAAAGGCCCTATATGCTGATGCGGGTTTTTGTCCAGTCAGCTCATAACAATTTACCCCTGCATCACCGCACTCGTAAACTGGTGCATGACAATCTGGATCTTATTGATGACCGGCTCCGCAAATCCCGGCGCATGGCCCATGGGTTCATCGATATTCTCCTCAATTGCCGGAAACCTATGACTGTCCTGGGCCCCATGCTGGAAACCGGCCTGCTTGGCGCATATATTCCGGAATTCAGGAATCTTGAATCTTTGGCCCAGCACGACATTTATCATGTGTTTACGGTTGACCGCCATCTTTTGCAAACCGTTGCCGAAATTCGCAGGCTTGAAGAAGAGGAAAAAACCGTCTTTCAGAAAATTGCCTCACCTCACATTCTTTATCTGGCCGCTTTATTGCACGATATCGGCAAGGGACATTTGACCCAACACAGTGAATATGGGGCAGAACTGGTCGGGCCGATCAGTAACAGGCTGGGGCTTGACCAGGCCGAGAGCAACTGCCTGTCTTTTTTGATCAGGGAACATCTTTTTTTACCGGACACAGCAATGCGTCGTGACCTGGAAGATGAAAACCTGATTTTACGCTGCGCGGCCCGGATAAAAGACCCTGACCGGCTGGCCATGCTTTACCTGCTGACCATTGCCGATGCCAGGGCAACCGGCCCTACAGTCTGGACGGAATGGAAGGCTGCCCTGCTGCTGGAACTTTTTTTAAAAATAGCTCACCAGCTGGATCATTTCGAACCGGATGCCTCCAACCAGAACAATGAGGCGGCCTGGATGCGGGAACAGGTGGCACAGAGACTGGGGAATTTTCATTTTGATCTTGACAGATTACCTGACGACTACCTGCTTAATTTTACCCCGGACGAGGTGGTCAGTCACATTTATCAACGTGACGAACTGAAACGCCGGCAAATATTACTGGCTGCTGATAATCATGGCGGACACTGGACTTTGTTGATTATGACCCATGACCGTCCAGGACTACTGAACAAGATTTGCGGCGTTCTGGCTCTGCACCAGCTGACAGTGCTGGCTGCTCATATTTCTACCTGGCAGGATGGGACAGTAGTGGACACCATGGAAGTATCCCCGATTGTAAATCGCGAATTTGCCGATCAGGACTGGGAGAGATTAAAAAATGATCTGCATAAGGCAATCAATTTTCAACTGGGCCTTCCCCATCGTCTTGAAATGAAATTATGTACGACCCGGGGCTGCCCCAATAGCAAAATGAAGTCCGGTGCCAGGGTTAAAATTGACACCGGAGCATCGGATATCTATACGGTAATTGAGGTTTTCGCGGAAGATAAACCCGGCCAGCTTTATCACATTACCAGGACTCTGTTTGACTTCGGCATAAATACCTTTAAAGCAAAAATAAGCAGCGAGGGAGATCAAGTTGTTGATGTTTTTTATGTTCTGGATTATGAAGGAAAAAAAATAGAAAACCCTGGGTATCAGCAGGAAATACACCAGGGTCTGTTATATGCGGTAAGTTGAGGGGTTGCTACTCAAGCAGGCTCAAATGGGCAAAGATGTGGTGCTGGTGAACGCTTAGAGACTTAAATGTTGCAAAGATTTACTCCCTGGTGAACGGTTACTATAGCACAAGTATGCTGTGCCGGCCTGATTGAGTACAGCTAAAGCACATCTAACCCACAAAGTGGAAGTGGACATAGAATCTTTAGGACTCTTTTCAGTACCCTCTTGAGGGGTGTAAGTGCCTTGGGGTAACTCGCTGTAAATAGTTTCAAAATTACGTCTTCAGTTTCTTGTTTTTTGTTACAGCTTCTTAGAAGCAAGGCACTAAACAGTTACAGCACAGTGGCTCGGGTAGTTTTTTACCCTATGCTGAATAGTTATATTAATTTTTATAAATCACCTACAACACACCAATTTAAGGAGACAAATTATGACCAGAGATGAAATTCTCAAAATCGTTGAAGAACAGAATATTAATTTTTTTCGGATGCAGTTCTGTGATATTAACGGTTTCATGAAAAATGTCGCGATCCCCCGCAGCCAGCTGGAAAAAGCCCTGGATGGCCAGATAATGTTTGACGGTTCCTCCATCGACGGTTTCGCCCGCATTCAGGAATCGGATATGTACCTGAAACCTGACTATGACACCTTTGTTGTCCTGCCCTGGCGGAACAAGGATGGTATAGCTGCGGCCCGGCTTATCTGTGACGTTTACCTGCCGGACGGCACCCCCTTTGAGGGCTGCCCCAGAGTAAACCTGAAAAAGTCTCTGGATAAGGCTAAAGAAATGGGCTTTACCATGAACGTGGGAACAGAGGCCGAGTTTTTCCTGTTTAACCTGGATGAATGCGGCAATCCCACTACCGACACCCAGGATACTGCCGGCTATTTCAGTCTTGACCCTGACGACGAAGGTACCAACTGCCGCCGCGAAATTATTGAAACCCTGGAATCAATGGGTTATGAAATTGAAGCCTCCCATCATGAGGTTGCCGAAGGCCAGCATGAGGTCAACTTTAAATTTGCCGACGCCCTGACCTGCGCCGACAATACTGTAACCTTCAAATGGGTAGTCAAAGCCGTGGCCAGAAAATACAATCTCCATGCTACTTTTATGCCTAAACCGGTCTTTGGCATTAACGGCTCCGGCATGCACACTAACCAGTCTCTCTTTAACCTGGATGGCAGCAACGCCTTTGCTGATGAAAACGATGAACTGGGCTTAAGCGAAACCGCGTACCAGTATATTGCCGGTATCACCAAAAACGCCAGAGGTTTTGCCGCAGTAACTAACCCCCTTGTCAACTCTTACAAACGCCTGGTTCCCGGTTATGAGGCCCCGGTCTATGTTGCCTGGTCTGCCTCCAACCGCAGTGCCCTGGTCAGGATTCCCGCCTCGCGCGGAGTCGGAACCAGGGTTGAAGTTCGCTGCCCCGATCCAACCTGTAATCCCTATCTGGCCTTTGCCATGATGCTGAACTCCGGCCTGGACGGTGTAAGCAACAAATTAACTCCGCCTAAATCTGTTGATATCAACATCTTTGCCATGACCCCGGCAGAAAAAGATGCCGCCGGTATCGCCAGCATGCCGGCCAGTCTGCAAGAGGCTATGGAGGAACTGAAAAATAATCCGATTGCCAGGGAGACCCTTGGTGAGCATATTTTTGAAAAATACTGCACGACCAAGGAAGCCGAGTGGGACAGCTATCGGATTTCCGTGACTGATTGGGAACTGGGCAGCTATCTGGATATTTATTAGTCCTCCACTGACCGATCAGGAGGCTGTCCGAGAATGCCCTTTCTGCGGAGTCTCGTAAGCACTCCATGAGAAAACCTCCTGCGCGTGCTTCAACCCTGCGATATACCACAATGGTAAGCGCTCCATGAACACCACCCTGCACCCGTTTAAACGCCGCGATATACCTGATGTATTATCGCGAGCGTTGAAACGGGCACATGGCGGCA
>JANTFJ010000233.1 GCA_024763495.1 Desulfobulbaceae bacterium
TCGTCATTCCGGCTAAAAACATGCCGGAATGACAGACGAATTTATTCAATTATATTAAATAATTTCAATCAATTATATCAACTCCGAAAGTTGAGTTAGTTACATTTTTAGAAAAAATTATAACTAAAAATGAAAATATTATACTTTGCGTAACTATTCAGCAATTTCGCTAACCACCGTAGATGGAGAGCCGGTAACAAAAAATTTACAACTATCGAAAAAGCCCTTTTGGACGTTTCCTACGTTTCTTGCCGACACGAGGTAATCCGCTCCCCATATGGCCCTTCATTTTTTTCATCATTTTTAACATTTCGGCATAACTTTTAATGACTTTATTAACATCTTGAACCGTGGTTCCGCTGCCCTTGGCTATCCGCTGCCGACGGCTGGCGTTAATCATCTGGTATTTACGCCGTTCCTTAAAAGTCATCGACTGGATAATGGCCTCAATTTTTACTAATTCCCGGTCATCGGGCTTAGGCATATTCTTCAACTGTTTCATCTTGTTAAGGCCTGGAATCATCGACATAATTTGTTCCAGGCTGCCCATTTTCCTGATCTGCCTGATCTGGTCAAGAAAATCATCCATGGAAAAGGTGTTTTTGCGGATTTTCTTAACCATCTTATCCGCTTTCTTCTTATCAACAACCTCTTCAGCCTTTTCAATCAGGGTTAAAATATCACCCATTCCCAAAATACGGGAAGCAAGCCGATCCGGGTGAAATACCTCCAGGGCATCAAGACTTTCACCGGTACCGACAAACTTGATGGGCCGGTCGGTAATTTTCTTGATGGACAGAGCCGCGCCGCCCCGGGCATCACCTTCCATCTTGGTGAGGACAACCCCGGTTATGGCCAGATCCTGATTAAATTTGTCAGCTACCGTTACCGCGTCCTGGCCGGTCATGGCGTCAGCCACAAAAAGAATTTCAGCCAGATCAACCGCGGATTTTATATTGGTCAACTCCGCCATCAATTTTTCATCGACGTGAAGACGACCTGCAGTATCAATAATCAGGGTGTCATAATGATTGGCCTTTGCGGCAATCACCGCATTTTTGCAAATAGTGACCGGATCCTGGTCAGCCTGGGACGGATGAACCGGCACATCAACATTACCGCCCAGAACCCGAAGCTGCTCAATAGCAGCTGGACGATAGACATCAGCAGGAACCAGATAAACCTTTCTTCCCTGTTTTTTCAACATCATGGCCAGTTTGCCTGATGTTGTCGTCTTACCCGACCCTTGAAGGCCGGCCATCATGATAATTGCCGGGGTCTTGCCTGCCAGGTCGAGTGGTTCGGCAGTGTTGCCAAGCAGATCAATTAACTGCTCATGGACAATTTTTATGACCTGCTGGGCCGGTGAAAGGCTTTCCAGCACCTCATGGCCGATTGCTTTTCCAGTGACAGAGGCGATAAAATCCTTAACCACTTTAAAGTTGACATCAGCTTCAAGTAAAGCCATGCGAACTTCACGCAATGCCTCCTGAATATTAGCCTCTGACAATTTGCCATGGCCACGCAGGTTCTTAAAAACCTTATTTAAGCGGTCGGAAAGATTTTCAAACATTTGTTAAAAAAATAATCAGCCAGTCAATATCAGGCAGTTTAATTCAGGAGTTCACTAAAAAAAAGCCGACAGTGACTAAAATTTGTAGTTATTTCTAAGTGGCAACTAAATAAAAAGTGTCAAAAGCGATGCTCAAGAAACGGGTTAAGATAATTTGATATACAGACAATGTCAAGAAATAGAAAAAGGTTTTCAGTTTATTGTAGAAACACCGGGGAAATATTATTATAAATTACAGTTATACATTGAAGTACAATAATTATTAAGTATAATAAACAAATTCCCTCTTTTTTCACTGGGCTGCCCCCTTAACTTCAACAAAATAAAAAACATGACTCCTAATCCCGCTATTTCTAAAAAATGGTTACTTCTGATTCTTGTCGCCCTCCCCCTGCTTTACCTCAATCTCTGGGAAAATCACTCTCCGGTATCGGCAAAAACTCAGGACACATACAAAAACCTGGAAACCTTTTCCAATGTTTTAAGCCTGATCCAGAAAAATTATGTTGAAGAAATTAATACCGAGGAAGTTATTCAGGGCGCTATTAAGGGAATGCTGATCACGCTTGATCCCCATTCATCCTTTATGAAACCGGACGATTTTAAAGAATTACAGATTGAAACCAAGGGGAGTTTCAGCGGCATCGGCATTGAGATAACTATCAAAGACAACATGCTTACCGTAGTTTCTCCCATTGAAGGCACGCCGGCCTTTAAGGAAGGGCTGAAGGCCAATGACAAAATTGTTAAAATTGAGAACGAACCTACCAAGGATCTGACCCTGATGGAAGCGGTAAAAAAACTACGGGGTCCCAAAGGCACCAAGGTAACTATTTCCATTCATCGAGAAGGTTGGCATGAGCTGAAAGATGTAACCATTGTCCGCAATGTTATTCCCCTGATAAGCGTAAAATCGAAAATACTTGAACCTGGTTATGGCTATATCAGAATTAATAATTTCCAGACTAAAACCACCTCTGAATTCAACAAAAACCTTGAAAAGCTGGAAAAAGACGACAAGCTGAAAGGTTTAGTTTTTGATCTTCGCAATAATCCCGGCGGCCTGCTCGACCAGGCAGTACGAATTTCCGACATATTCCTGGATTCGGGCATGATTGTCTTCACAAAAGGACGGATTAAAGATCAGAATATGGAATTTAAAGCCCATAATAACAACAAAAAATTCAACTTCCCGATAATAGTCCTGGTAAATGAAGGAAGTGCCAGTGCCTCGGAAATCGTTGCCGGAGCTCTCCAGGATCATAAACGTGCCATCATTCTCGGAGCCCAGACTTTTGGCAAGGGTTCGGTACAGACTGTCATTCCCATGCAGGATGGCTCAGGACTGCGCCTGACAACAGCCCGTTACTATACGCCCAGCGGCAGATCAATCCAGGCAACCGGCATTACTCCTGACATCCTGGTGGAAACCAAATTCCTTGACAAAAAAGATACTGACGAAGAAAAAAAGGCGAAAAAACCTCATTTTCTCCGGGAAAGTGACCTTAAACACCACATCTCTAACGGCAAGGAAAAAGACAAGGAAAGTAAAAAAATCAAAGATGAAGATAAAACTGAAACTAAAGACAATGACACTCTTAAAGAGCAGGAGAAAAAAGATAAACAGGCTCAAATAAAAGATGAGATTGATCGGGATAACCAGCTCAAACAAGCACTGATACTCTTAAAGAGCCTTAATATTTACCGGCAGATGGAGGCGGAAAAATAAATAAGGGATCCATATACTGATGTATTATCGCAGGGCGTTAAGCACGCACATGGCGATATCAATGAATCCCTGCAACTACTCATAGGGTAAGCGTCCTAACTTCGCCAACCCCTGTAATTGTAGCTGTCAGCCGTTCTTGATTTCCTCATAAAAATCACGGCCCGTAACATCGTTAATTACCACAGCCGGAAAATTCTCCACCGTAAAACGGAAAAGGGCTTCAGGCCCGGCATCAGCAAAGGCAACCAGTTCCGCCGCCTTGATACATTTTGACAAAAACGCTCCAGCCCCGCCGATGGTGGCAAAATAAACCCCCTTGCGCTTCACCATAGCCTCTCTCACTTCAGGCGAACGTTTACCTTTACCCATGGTTGCCTTTAAACCCAGTTCCAGTAGACGCGGAGTATAAACATCCATCCGATAACTGGTTGTCGGCCCGGCAGCGCCGATGACCTGACCAGGCTGTGCCGGACTGGGCCCGACATAATAAAGAAGCTGGCCGGACAAATCAACCGGCAGATCCTTCCCCTGTTCAAGCAAAGAAAAAAAACGACGATGGGTCTGATCGCGGCCGGTATAAAGGTCACCGGTTAGTCCAATCAGCTCACCAGCCCGCAGATTTTCCACTACATCATCAGCAAATGGTAAAGCCACCTCTTTTAAATCAGCAAAAAAATCCGGTCGGGAACGAAGTATGGACATTACAGGGATATCTCCTTGTGACGGTGAGCATGACACTGGATATTAACAGCCACCGGCAGACTGGCAATATGGGCAGGATAAAGTTCTATGTGGACGCCAAGGGCTGTATTATTACCGCCCAGGCCGTGAACTCCCTGACCGGAGTTGTTTATCCGGGATAAAATTTCCTGCTCAAGTTCAGCCACATCCTGGCGTGAACTTGGATCGCCAAGGGGACGGAGCAATGATTTTTTTGCCAGCAGTGCCGCCTTTTCAAAAGTTCCACCCATGCCAACTCCAACCAATAAAGGCGGACAGGGATTAGGGCCGGCATCAACAACTGTTTCTACAACAAAATCAACGACTCCAGCCAGTCCGGCAGAGGGTGGAAGCATGGTAAGGCTGCTCATGTTTTCACTGCCGCAACCCTTGGGAAGAAAAGCCATTTCAAAGCTGTCACCATCAACAAGTTCAAGGTGGATAACCGCCGGTGTATTTGTCATGGTATTAATTCTGGTAATGGGGTCACAGACTGATTTTCTCAAAAAACCATCTTCATATCCCTGCCGAACTCCTTCCTGGATTGCCTCTTCCAGATTTCCAATGACCCTGACATCCTGCCCCATAGTGACAAAAATCACGGCTACCCCGGTGTCCTGGCATACTGGAATTTTATCCCGGCTGGCAATATCGGCATTTACCAGCAATACATCCAAGACATCTCCGGCCAGTTGCGAGCTTTCCCGCTCCCTGGCCAGGAGGAGCCTGTCAAGAATGTCAGGTTCAAGATCGCAGGCGGCAGACATGGCAATTTCTCGAACCGCTTCAGTAATTGTGCTGTTTTTTATTTCACGCATAGAACATAAACCAGAGGACATAAAAACTTCCCTTATATCCTTAAATTGTTAATTCGTAACTATTCAGACATAAATGTCATGGAACTCGCTCCGCTCGCACCATGACCTACACAGGAGCCATGCCCTCGCAGGTCATTGCGCAAAGCGTTACCTGACAGGTA
>JANTFJ010000234.1 GCA_024763495.1 Desulfobulbaceae bacterium
AGAAATTGAAAACTTTCTTTGAAATAAACAACTTGCATCTACTGTTAAGGGACTTATCCAGAGCCTTAATTTCTCTTCCAGTTTATCTGGGCTAGGTGCTTACCCCATGAGTAGTTACACTATGACAATAAAGACAATATTACTTGCCGCCACTTTCTCCTGGATCATTATTATTTTTTCAGCCTCCGGCTGTGCGGCCTGGAAGGGCATGGGCGGACAGGCCGTGGATGGACACGGCTCAATGCCTCCCGGCCACAGCAGCAGTGCTACGCCCTTAAAAGACATGAGCATAACGGGCCACAAGGAAAGCCGGCAGCAGGTAGTAGCTTTGGTTAATGCTCACGAAATAACCATGGGACGATTGATGGACAGTATGCGGGAAATTATCATGAGTAAATATGGTCATCAAAAAATAACCAGGGAACTTGCCAGGCGGATTCGACATGAAACCCTGGAAAAACTGGCCATGGAAGAACTGGCTTATCAGCATGCTATCCAGTCAGGAATAGTTCCTGACAAAAAATTAATCGCCAAGAAACTGGCTGCTGTTAAAAAATCGGCCGGCGGCGAAGAAGCATTCCTGAAAGAATTGGCTGCTAAAAATAAAACCGAACAGGATGTTGAGCGGGAGATAACTTATTTTATCGCCATAAAAGAGATTATTGATCGAGAAATTAACCAGGGTGCCGAAGTCAGCCGGGAGGAAATCGACAAAACTTACCAGGCTAATCGCAACCAATTTATTACCCCGGAACGAGTCGTTATAACTGATGTTGTTTTTTTCCTTGATCCCGGGCAGCCGGAGTCCCTGGAAAAGGTCAAAAAAGTTCGCCGAAAAATAATCAGTGAACTTGACAATGATCCAGCCAGGCTGCATCCTGACGGGTTCGCGGTTACGGCTGGTCTGGATGTTTCCCCGGATTACAAACCGGAACATTATAACGCTGCCAGGGCCATGAAAAAAGGAGAACTCTCCCAACCCCTTATTATTGATGACACCTTTCACCTGATTAAATTTGTCAACTATCAGGCCAGGAGCGAAAAAAACGAAGCAGAGGCAAAAAAAATAGTGGCAGGCAAAATTAAATCCATAAAAATACAGCAGCGCCTGGCCCAGTGGCGGCAAAAACTTATGCAGGATGCTGATATCCAGATTGTCCACGATCTCCTCAAGGACAATTAATAAGATTACGATGTCTGTACTCACAGGGTAAGCGCCATAATTTCGCTACCAACCGTAATTGTAACTGGTTACAGGGTGCCGGAGATTTTTGCGATCAGGTCGACGCAACGTATCAGTACCTTATTCCTGAAATCCTGCAATAAAAAACAATAAAGCTCCTGTAGGAGCCCAGCCCTCTGGGCGATTCATGCTATGAGCTTTGCTCCATGTTTTATCGCCCAGAGGGCTGGGCTCCTACAAGGGGACTTAGGAGTCGTTACGAAATAAATTGTACAATATCACGCTCAGATTTAGGTCGGATCGGGGTGATCCTGTGGCCGCAAAATCGGAGGAATAGCAGTGCTATTTTGAAGATTTTGCGGTCGCAGGATCGCTCCAAGTCGGCCTGAAGACAAGATGTGAGATGTAAGAGTTATTGCGTAACGACCCCTTAGGCACAATCTAAACATTTAAAGAACTTTAAAAAAACCAGGAACTGAATGGTTATAAAATGCTCATCTCAATAAGAAATATATTATTAGCTCTGCTCTTGCTGTCAGCGGCTGGAGGCTGCGCTACCTCCAGTTGGATTCCGGTAACCGAAAAGCCGGTCGAGCTGGCCTGGCCTGGGCCGCCGGCTGTTGCCAAGGTGAGATATCTAGGTGAAATCAATCAGTTTAAACAGGACGGCGTCAACCTGGCAAGTATCATTTTCGGCAAAAGCAAGGCCGGCAAAATCATTCAGCCGGGGGCTGTTTCCCTGGGAAGCGATGGACGTCTGGCTATCGCTGATCTCCGCAAAAAAGGTGTTCATCTTTACCTGCCGACCTCGAAACAATACCTGTTCCTGACCCGTACTGATAATAATCTTCTCCAAACTCCTGTGGGCCTTACCTTTGGCCCTGATAACAACCTCTATATTGCTGATTCAACCCTGAAAAAAATATTAATCTTTGACCGGCAAGGGAAATTTGTCAAGAGCATTGATACTGCCGGTGACCAGCCCCTGCGGCGGCCTGCCGGCATCTGTTTTAACCGGCATAACAACCTGCTCTATGTGGCTGACGCCCTGCTTCACTCTCTCCTGGTCTACAGCCGTTCCGGAGAATTTATTCAACGAGTCGGTCTCCGGGGTGAAGGAGGAGAAAATTTAAATTTTCCTACCCATCTCGCGGTTGACAGCAAAGGAAGAATTTTAATCACTGACTCAATGAATTTCCGGGCTCAGATTTTTAATCCCGAGACTGAAGAATGGCATCATTTCGGCCACCATGGTAATGGCTGCGGAGACTTTGCCATGCCCAAGGGCATTGGGGCTGACCAGCATGGTTATATTTATGTTGTCGAAACTCTTTTTGACGCAATACAGATTTTTGACTGCCGGGGAGCGTATCTGCTGACCATTGGTTCCCAGGGCAGCGCGCCAGGGCAATTCTGGATGCCATCCGGGCTCTTTATTGACCATGACGACAAATTATACGTCTGCGATACCTATAACCAGCGAATTCAGATATTTCAGTTGTTGACCGGTCCGGCGGACAATACATCCAATCGGTCAAAGGAGAAACAGCAATGAAAAGCGGATTTTTTATCACTGTTACCGGAACACTGTTATTAGCGGCTACCACGGTTTCGGCCCAGCAGAGCGTTGCTTATTCCAAACATAATCTTTCTGCTACCGGCCCTGGTGAAATCAGGGCATTAACCGAAGACCGCATCTGTATTTTCTGTCATACTCCCCATAACGCCAATCCCTATACCCCCCTGTGGAACCGGGAATTCAGCACAGCCAATTATATTCTGTACAACAGCTCCACCTTAAGCGTCCACACCTGGCAACCCACCGGCCCTACCCGGCTCTGTCTTTCCTGCCATGACGGGACAATCGCTTTAGGAGAGGTTCTTTCCGAAGAAAACACCATTATGATGACCCAGGAAATAACTGCGTACAGGCGAAGTTATATTGACACCGATATCTCGGATGACCATCCGGTCTGCTTTAATTATTATGATGCCCTGCCGAATGATGAACTTGCCCAGACGGTTCCACCTGGTTTAAAAACATATAACCGGGACAATATCCATTGCACAACCTGTCATGATCCCCATGATAACACCTTTGGTAACTTTCTGGTCATGAACAATAATTATTCCGCCCTCTGTGTTACCTGTCATGATAACAAAAAAGGATGGAGTTTATCCTCCCATTCAAGTTCAAGTAAAATTTTAAGCAGGGAAACAGTAACAAAAACCGTGGCTGAATGGGGCTGTGAAGGTTGTCACACTCCCCATGGAGCAGAAGGACCGCAAAGGTTGTTACGCCGACTCGAAGAGGAAGAAGTCTGTTATGGCTGTCACGATTTAAGCGTTACCGAATATGACATCAAATCCCAGTTTTCCAAATTGTCCCATCATCCCGTAGAGGCGACAACCATAGATGTTACCGGCAATTATCATGATCCCGCCGAAGACATCATGTTTCTCCAGGGCCATGTGGAATGTGTGGACTGTCATAATCCCCATGCGGTTAACGACAATCAGGCCGTAGCCCCCTATGCCACAGGTCGCCAGAAACTGGTGAACGGCAAGGATCAGAATAACGCGGTGCTTGAGCAAATTGTTTACGAGTATGAACTGTGCTTTAAATGCCATGGTGATTCCAGCACATCGATACCGATTGTCAGCCGCTGGATTAACGAGGCTGACACGACCAGGGAATTCAGCTCAGCGAATCCCTCATATCATCCAGTAACGGCAATCGGCAAAAATACCGACATGCCCAGCCTGCCCAGTACTGATGAACCTGAACTCACTGCTACCAGCATGATTTCCTGCGTGGACTGCCATGACAGCGATGAAAGCGTCGTGATTGGCGGCAGCGGCCCCAGGGGGCCCCATGGCTCAATTTACCGGCCCATTCTCCGCCAGCGTTATGACATTATTGACAATCAGCCGGAAAGCGAGGCAGCTTACGCCCTGTGCTACCGTTGTCATGACCGAACCAGGCTCCTGGACGACCAGGGACTTTATAACACCAGCGGTCATTATAACCATGTAGTTAACGGGCGGGTACCATGTTCAGCCTGCCATGACCCCCATGGGGTTCAAAATGACGGCCACGGCGACCACACCCACCTGATTAATTTCGACCGCACCATTGTTCAACCCCTGCCGGGTAGCGACTTCCCGCTCTTTAATGATATCGGAACCAGATCCGGTAACTGCTCCCTGGTCTGCCATGGTCGAACTCATAACGGGGCCAGTGATTCCTCTTATCCCTGATCAGAACAAAACGGGAGGGGGAATTATAACAATTCCGTAACTACCCAGAGAGTAAGCGCCATAATTGCGCTACCCACCGTAATTATAACTGGGTAAGCGCTCCAGGAACACCATCCTGCACGCGCTTCAACCCCGCAATATACCGATATACCAATGTATTATCGCAGGGCGTGGAACACGCACATGGCGGTGCCCCTGAATCCTTTACAGTTATGGGGTTGTCGCCTCCTGGGTATAATTTATTAAAGGCTATCGTAACTACTCATGGGGGTAAGCACCTAACGATACTACGAATGAACAGGTAAGCGCAGACTCCAAATCTAATGTACTGGACAACGCTTACAGACTGGAGTTATAAGTAAACAAGCAGCCCCGGTGAACGGTTACTTCAGCTTCAGCAGGGAAGCTGATTTCGCTAAAAGCGGAAACAGCGGCTGGTTCTCAGCAAGAAAAATTGTAAGCGCTCCATGAACACCACCCTGCACCCGTTTAAACGCCGCGATATACCTGATGTATTATCGCGAGCGTTGAAACGGGCACATGGCGGCA